>CAZPYW010000036.1:0-8095 GCA_964590095.1 uncultured Oscillospiraceae bacterium
GTTGAGCGGCTCATCCCAGACGAACAGATGCGCCGGCTGACACAGGCTGCGCGCCGGAAGCGCCACTCGGGTACCTCGGGACAGACGGAGGCCAGAATGTCCAGCGCATTTTGCGCGGGATCGGGGACGGAAAAGGGAAAGTAGTCAAAGCCGACCGAGGCGCGGATCGTCCCCTGGTAGGCGTATTTCCCCTGAAGCAGCATCAAAAGCGTGGTTTTGCCGCGTCCGTTGCGGCCGGTCAGCCCCAGACGCCAGTCGGTGTCCAGCTGAAAGCTGACGTCCTCAAATACGTTGTCATAGCTGCCGTCATAGCAAAAGGTAAGATGTTCAACCTGAATCAAAGACATGGTCATGCCCTCCTGTTTCCAATCATGAAAAATGGCTGCGGGAACAGACTCCCACAGCCGGACAGGGCATACCGCGTCTGCACAGGCAGACGGAGATACACATATCAAAAAGCTGAGAGATGTACATGCTTCCCGCAAAGAGGCACAACAACCAGACGGCAACACAGCGGTGTTGTCGTCACTCGGCGGCATGGCCGCCGGAATGTCTGTCGTGCCGATTTAGCGGGTTTTGTACATGCTCTCAACTCCAATCCTGATTTCTGTGACCAGTATAGCATACACAGCGGAGTCTTGCAAGAAAGTGAAGCGGAAGCACATAAATTTTCTTGTGAGATACCTTGACAGATGAGGTATCACGCTATACAATATACCCGCAATCGGAAAGGAGGAGGACGATGTCGATCAGTGCAGATCTGATACGCGGGCACACCGATGCCATCATTCTGGCACAGCTGCTGAATCGGGACAGCTATGGCTATGAGATCAACAAAACCATCTCCAACGCCTCCGGCCGGCAATTTGAGCTGAAAGAGGCCACGCTCTACACGGCGTTCAAGCGCCTTGAGGCCGCCGGATATATCCAGTCGTTCTGGGGCGACGAGGCGGTTGGCGCGCGGCGAAAATACTACCGCATCACGCCGGCCGGACGTGCATGCTACCGCCAGATGCTGGAGGAATGGGAACAGACCAAGACGATTATGAATACGCTTTTGGAGGAGAAACGATGAAACAGAATATCAGGGCGCACGTGCAGTCGCTGTTTCGCGGCGCAGCGCTGACGATGCAGAATGCCGAGTTAAAGGAAGAAATCCTGCAAAATACACTGGAGCACTATGAAGACCTGCTGGCTGAGGGAAAAAGTGAGCAGGAGGCCTGTGAGCTGGCCATTGCGGGCATTGGAGATGTGTCGCAGCTGATCGAGCGCGAGGATGCGGAGGAGGCAGAAAGCGGCGGCGCAGATGCGATCGACGTGATGCTGAAAAACGCACCCGCCGCGCCGGATGCGCCGCGTATGCGCGAGCTGGGCGCAGATGACGCTGCGCTGACGGGAAGTGCAGTCACCATCCGCAAGGGCGAAAAAACGGTGACGGTACCGGCAGGCGGCAAGGCGGCGCCGCAGACAGGAGAGGCCAGACATGCGCATAAAGACCACACCGGAAGCATCCATGCGGCCATGTGGTGTCTGCTGACGGCGCTTTATGTTGTTGTCAGCTTTGCGACCGGCGCGTGGTATCTGACATGGGTGCTGTTTATCATCGGCGCGTCGCTGACGTGCATGATCTCGGCGTGGTCTGCTGCGCAGAAAAAGGGCTTTCAGGCCAGCCGCGGCGGCGTGCAGGGCGCAATGTGGACGCTGATGACGGCGGCATATTTTATCATCAGCTTTATGACTGGCGCGTGGTATCTGACGTGGATTGTATTTTTGATCGCAACGGCATTTACCTTTGTCATCAATGCGGCATATGACATGCAGAGGGAGGAAGACGAATGAAATCAAATGCAGGGCTTCGGCTGGTTTTATGGTCCATTGTGGCGCTTGCGCTGATCGCGCTTCTGGTCTGGGGCGTCTGGCTGCGGCCGAATACCACTGTCCCGCAGACGCTCAGCGACAGCGGCGGCTTTGGCAGCACGGCATCGCGCGGGAGCGACGGAGAAGAACCGGCGCACGCATCGGACGGAGAACGCGCGGCGGTGGTGGATATGGGGACAGAACCGCTGGGCGAGGAGACGCAGGTTTCCGCAGTCGGCGCACTCAGCATCGAGTGGCTGGTGGGCGAGGTGCGCGTTGTGGCCTATGACGGCACGGATATCACATTCAGCGACGATTACAGCGGAAATGAGACGTACCGCACCGTTTATGAAACAGAGGGCGACGAATTAACGATCCGCTACTGCGAAAAAATGAAGCTCGCCGTGATAAACCCGCCGGAAAAGACGCTTCTTGTCCGCGTACCGGCGGCGCTTCTGAAAACGCTTGAGGTGGATACAACGTCAGCGAAAGTAGAGATCAGCGGCCTTTGCGTGGAGGAGCTGGACGCACAGAGCATGTCGGGTGCGCTTTCCCTGTACACGTGCAGCGCGGATGAAATCGAGCTTGAAACGACCAGCGGCAGCATCAGCTGCGATACGCTGACTGCGCCGGAGCTTCAGGTGAAAAGCGTCTCCGGCGGCGTAAATCTTTACGCCTGCGGCGCGGATGCGCTGCAGGTTTCCACCACCAGCGGCAGCATCGGCGCGCAGCTGCTGGATGTGCGCGCGATCAGCGCAAAAAGCATGAGCGGCGAACTGAATCTGGACGGAACAATGAAAGAGGCAGAGCTGGAAACAACGTCCGGTGCGGCCATGGCTGCATTTGCTGCGCAGCCGGAGCGGTTGGATGTTGACACGATCAGCGGCGAGGTGACGGTCACACTGCCGGAGGACAGCCGCTTCCGCTGTGACATGCGCAGCACCTCCGGCAGGCTGGAAAGCGAGCTTGCCGTGCAGGGAGCAGGCAGTGACGCGCCTGAGTACCGCTTCCATACCACCTCGGGTAACGTCTGCTTGAGGGGCAGATAAACGCGCCATGCGGCGCAGCGGCCTGCGTGCGTGATGGGATACTTCTGCAAAGAAAGCGCATATAGGTGCAAAAATCCCCTGTATCCATGATACAGGGGATTTTACGATGTTCTCAATCGACAATTTCAACCGAAACCTTTTGACCGGTGCGCTGGGCAACGGACTTAATGATGGTGCGGATCTCACGCGCAATGCGGCCCTGGCGGCCGATCAGCTTGCCCATATCCTCGGGCGCAACGTGAAGCTCAAGCGTGGTGATCTCGCCCTCGATCTCATTGACCTGAACCTGATCGGGATTGTCGACTAAGTTCTTTGCCATATACAGCAAAAGATCTTTCATGTCGATACTCCTAAGGAATTAAAGGACGTTTGCCTTCTTCAGCAGGCCACGGACGGTATCGGTGGGCTGTGCGCCGTTCTTGATCCACTGCTTGGCCTTGTCGGCGTCGATGGAGACAGCGGAGTCGTTCTTCGGATCGTAGGTGCCGATCTCTTCGATGAAGCGGCCGTCGCGCGGGAAGTGCGAATCAGCAACAACGATACGGTAGTAAGGGCTCTTCTTGGCGCCCATTCTTCTCAGTCTGATCTTAACCATTTGTAATTTCCTCCAAATAATAACTTTTCAAATATATTTCGTAAAGCAAATAGCTGAAACGATTGTGTTACATCCCGGGCATACCCGAGAAGCCGCCAAAGCCGCCCATCTTGCCCATGCGGCGCATTTTTCTGGATGCGCCGGGGGAGGAGAACTGCTTCATCATCTGATTCATCATCTCAAACTGCTTGAGCAGGCGGTTGATGTCCTCCACGCGCACACCTGCGCCGGCTGCGATGCGGCGCTTGCGGCTGTGGTTGAGGACGTTTGGATTCTCGCGCTCGTGCGGCGTCATGGACTGGATGATCGCCTCGGTGCGCGAAAGCGCCTTTTCATCGACCGTTGCGTCCTTGAGCGCGCCCATGTTCATCCCGGGCATCATGCCGGCGATGTCCTGTAAGCTGCCCATGCCCTTGAGCTGGACAAGCTGGTCGTAGAAATCGGCAAGGGTGAATTTATTGCTGCGCAGCTTCTTTTCCAGCTCTTCGGCCTTCTTCTGGTCGAATGCGGCCTCGGCCTTTTCGATCAGCGTCAGCACGTCGCCCATGCCAAGAATGCGCGAGGCCATGCGTCCGGGGTGGAACGGCTCGATCTGGTCAAGCTTTTCGCCAACGCCGATAAACTTGATGGGCTTACCGGTGACGGCACGAACAGAGAGCGCCGCGCCGCCGCGCGCATCGCCGTCGAGCTTTGACAGCAGCACACCGTCAATGTCGAGATACTCATTAAAGGTCTGCGCGGCGTTGACCGCGTCCTGACCGGTCATGGCATCGACCACCAGCAGAATCTCATGCGGCTTGACGGCGGCCTTGATGGCCTTGAGCTCATCCATCAGCGCCTCATCCACATGCAGACGGCCTGCCGTATCGAGGAAAAGCATATCATTGCCGTGGCGGATGGCGTGGGCAATGGCTGCCTTTGCAATGTCAACAGGATTGGTCTGTCCCATTTCAAATACCGGCACACCGGCCTGTTCGCCGACGATTTGCAGCTGGCGGATGGCGGCGGGGCGATAGATGTCGCACGCGCACAGCAGGGGATTCTTGCCCTGCTTCTTATACAGCGCCGCAAGCTTGCCGGTCTGGGTGGTCTTGCCCGCGCCCTGCAGACCGACCATCATGATGACGGTGGGGGGCTGGGAGGCCATTTTGATCTTCTGGTTATCACTGCCCATCAGGGCGGTGAGCTCTTCGTTGACGATCTTGATGATCATCTGTGCGGGCGTCAGACTTTCCAGAACGTCGGCGCCGACGGCGCGCTCGGTCACTTTTTTGATAAAGTCCTTGACGACCTTATAGCTGACGTCGGCCTCAAGCAGCGCCAGACGGATCTCGCGCATGGATTCCTTGACGTCGGCCTCGCTCAGACGACCCTTGCCACGGAGCTTTTTGAATGCTGCGGACAGCTTTTCGGTCAGACCCTCAAAAGCCATAGCTTACTCCTTTATGCTTTCAGCGGCTGCGCGGATGCGCTGTGCCAGCGCGGCAGCCTGTGGGATATCGGCAAGCTGACTGGCGGCGTCGCAGATCTCGCGCACGGCGGCCTGCACGCGCTGCGCGCGGGCAATGCAGCCGGTCTTCTGTTCCATATTGCCAAGCAGTGCCTCGGCGCGCGCCAGCGTATCGTGTACGCCCTGCCGCGTGATGCCGGCCTCCTCGGCGATCTCACTCAGGGAGAGATCCTGATTGTAATACAGGTCGAAGCAGGTCTGCTGCTTCTGGGTCAGAAGCTCTCCATAATAATCATAGAGCAGCGACATGGCCAAAGCGTCCTGTTTCATGCCGCACCTCCTGCCTGACAAGGTTTAGACCTTTACAGCTCGACTATCATACCCGATGTATCGCGGAATGTCAAGAGGAAAGTTGCGCATTTCATGTGCAATTCACGAAAAACTGCGCATACGCCGCGCCAAAACAGCAATTTCATCCGGAACCGGAATTATCCATTTACTTTTTGACGTGATTATGTTAACATGTAAAAAACAAAAATCGACAAAAGGAGCGCAGCGGAGTATGAAACATATCGGGTATAAGCTTGCAGCCGTCGTTCTGGTTATAAGTATGCTGATGACGGGCGTCTCGGCCACGCTGGGAAATGCGGTCTTCACGCGAAGCGTGACGCTTTCCGACGGCGTCACCATGACAAACGGCATCTGGTCGGTCACGAATGAGAAAAATGAGAAGACCGCCGTACAGGAAAATTATTTTGTATACACCACCGACGCGGGCGTCTGGCCGATTGTGGCCTATGGCGACACGCTGTACGGACGCAGCACCATGGCCGAGATCGCCAAGAAGGTCACGGCAAAGGATCTGACGATCGTGGCGGGCATCAACGCCTCGTTTTTTGAGCTGAGCAACGGCATCCCCTATGGGATCGTCGTCACCGAGGGTATCCTGCGCTCAAGCGGCAGCACGGCCGCGGTGGGCTTCCTGCCGAACGGCAAAACGCTGATCGGTGAGCCGAACGTCGCCATCAAGCTGCAAAGCACGCTGGACAATCAGATGCTTGGCTATAACAAGGCGCTGTCACAGGCAAACGGCTTCATGCTGTATTCGCCGGATTATGACACGCGGACAAAGAACACCATTTCGGCCTATCACCTGATTCTGAAGCCCACCAGCGCGCAGAGCGCGCAGCTCAGACTGGGGCAGTCGGTCGAGCTGGCTGTTACGGGCATCGTGACGGACACAAAGTCCTGCGATATCCCGTCAGACGGTTTTGTCCTCTGCGTGGCCGAGCAGACGGCCTACCCCTCGGCATTGGAGCTGATCAAATCGTATCAGCTGGGGGATAAGCTGACCATCAGCGTCAGCGCCGAAAGCGACTGGCAGAATGTGGTCTATGCCGTGGGCGGCGGCGACATGCTGATCGAAAACGGCAAGAGCTGCACAGAGTTCACGCTGGATTCTGCGAAGAAGAGCGCGGCGCGCACGGCAATCGGTGTGCGAGCCGACGGCTCGCTGGTGCTCTATACAGCCGACAGCGGAAATGGCTCAAGCGGTCTGACGCTGGCAGAGCTTGCCGCGCGGATGCAGGCGGCGGGCTGTAAATACGCGCTGAATCTGGACGGCGGCGGCTCGACCACGGCCGGTGCACAGTACCCGGGCTATCTGGGAAATGCAACAGTCAACCGTCCGGCTGACGGCAGCCAGCGCGCGTGTGCAAACTATATTTTCCTGGTGCGCAAAACGGCGTCTGCCGCGCAGACGGCGTCCCGACTGTTCCTCTATCCCTATGACGGCCAGCCTGTTCTGGCGGGCGCGCGGCTTGCGCTGACGACCAAGGCCGTAGACGCAAGCTACACGGCGACAGAGCTTCCCGAGGCGGTTACATACAGCGCGAAAAACGGCAGCGTCAGCGAAAACGGCATCCTGACCGTGGACAAGACGCGCACGGCGGCCGACCCCTATGTCACGGTGACGGCGCGCAGCGGCAGTCTGACGACGCAGACAAAGTATAATATTCTCGACAGCGTGACGGCAATTGCGGTCAAGCGCGACGGGACTGACGCCGCCTTTACCAAGGCGATGCTCGCCGGCGGCTCGACCACCGAGCTGACGGCTGCGGCCAGCTATTACGGCATGTCGGTCACGGCACAGGACGACTGCTTCACCTGGACGGTCACGGGCGATATCGGCGCCATCGACAGCAGCGGCACCTTCCGTGCGGTCGAAACAAATGAGATCCGTACCGGCACCATTCAGGTCAGCTATGGCTCGACCGTGACAAAGGTCGATGTGACTATCGCACCGGCCGATCCCTTTGCGGATATGAAGGGACACTGGGCAAAGGACTATGTCAATGACCTGTATTTTGCGGGCGTTCTGACCGGCTCGACCGGTTCTGACGGCAAACAGCGCTATCGCCCCGATGACTCGATGACGCGCGAGGAGTTTGTCGTGGCGCTGATGCGATTCCTTGGCGTGAACACCGCCGATTACAGCGGCGTGACGCTCCCATTTGCGGATGAAAAGAAGATCGATTCGTGGGCACTGGATGCAGTCAAGGCGGCCTACAGTCTGAAGTATCTGGGCGGCTCGTCCTCCGGCGGCAAGCTGTACGCAAAGCCGCTCGACACCATCTCACGGCAGGAGGCAATGGCCATTTTGTCGCGGACACAGACACTCCCCGCGAGCATTGATGTGAGCGTGCTCAATGCGTTCTCGGATGCGGGCAAGGTGGAAGCCTGGGCAAAGACGTCGGTTGCGGCCATGGTGCAGATGAAGGTCATCGGCGGCTCAAACGGCAAGCTCAATCCCACCGGCAACGTTACGCGCGCCGAGGTGGCGAAGATGCTCTACGGTCTGCAGGACAGTGCAGAATAACGCAATAAGAGAGAAAGATAGCAATAAGCGCGGGAGGCAATGCCTCCCGCGCTTTAGACTGTCAAAAACCTCGTAGAGTTTGCGCCAAAGGCGCAAATAAGATGTAAATTTGTTTTGTCCGGCGTATTACTTTGTATCTTTGCATGCGGCAGCGGTCAGCTCCGCCCAGGTTTCCTCGTTTGGCCATTTGCAGAACGCGCGCGACTGCATGGAGGGAAGATAGCCCACGTCCATGTAGCCCAGCTTTTTGAGCAGTGCAATGCTTG
>CAZPYW010000036.1:8195-12308 GCA_964590095.1 uncultured Oscillospiraceae bacterium
GAGGGAAGATAGCCCACGTCCATGTAGCCCAGCTTTTTGAGCAGTGCAATGCTTGCTGCGTTTTCCGGCTCGGTAAAGCTGACAAAATCCCACGCCGGAAAGCGCGTGTGAAGCGTATCGATCAGCGCGGAAAGCGCCTCATACGCATAGCCTCTCCGGTGGTGGCGATAGGAAAACGTGTAGCCCAGACTGATGGTAAAATCCTTCGGCATGACGACGATTTCACCGACCATCTCGTCTGAATCGCGCAGCGCGACTGCGGCCATAAACGGCGCGTCAACGGAAAACATATCCTGTTCTCTGCGCGCAACCAGTGCGGCAAGCTCGCTTTGCGTTTTGACCTGACCGCGCTGGTACTGCGCGCAGCGCGGGTTGTTTCGGTAGTCATACATGATGGGAACGTCCTTTGCTGCAAGCGAACGCAGGATCAGACGCTCGGTTTTCAGAAAAAGCATCCGGTTATCTCCCTTTCCATTCCTGTTTGGTAAAATCCGCGCGCGGCCGGATTTATGGCCGGCTGTGCACAGCGCTGCACGGCTACAGGGAACGGAGTGTCCAGTGCGCCGTGACGCTTTCGCCGTGCTCCGCCGCACGGAAGCCGGAGGCTTCAAACAGGCGCAGCGCGGCTGTATTGTCACAGTCGGTCAGAAGCACCATGCCGTTTGGCTGGTTTTCCAGAATTGCCTGTGCCAGCAGTGCGCGGCCAAAGCCCTGTCTGCGGTACGCAGGCAAAACGAACAGATCATAGATCTCATTTTCCGCGTGACCGCGCGTCACATCCAGATATCCCACAACCGTTTCGCCGCGCCGCGCGAGCAGCGTCCGGAATTTCTCCTGTGCGGCGGCAACACGCGCACCCGTCCAGTACATGTCGGTGTTGTGAATGGCAAGGTACTGCGCAAGATCGCGCGGCGTAAGCGGCACAATACAGCCGGTGTCGGTCTTTTGAGCGGCATGGCGCAGCACCAGCTTTTGCTGGACAGGCTCAAAGTCTGCGCCGGCCTCGCGCAGCACGGCGCAAAGCGGCTCATTTTTCGGATTGAAGACGAAATCGGCCTGATAATCCGGAAAGCTGGCGCATAAATGGCGCAGCAGCTGCTGATAGACTGCGCGCTCACGCGAGAGCCCTGCCAGCATTTCCAGATACCGCTCCTCACGCAGCACCAGAAATGAAAACAGTCCGCACAGCTGCGCGCCGCGCCAGAGGCCAAGAACCGCGTGGCGCTCCGGCTGCGCAATGGGGGCAAGGAGATTTGCCCGCAGCAGCGCAGCATCTGCCAGCATGGGGTCAGAAAATGCTTCGTCGTTTTGAAATCCGGCGACAAAATCGCGGCACACGTCAAACGACGTGACCGGCCGGATGGAGAATTCGTCTTGCTTATCGTCCATATCTGCTCCGATCTGTGTCCAGAATTCCATAGAGATACATGTCGCGCCACCGTCCCTCGTTGTCTCTTGCGTGGCTGCGGAGCGTCCCCTCAAGGTGCATTCCAAGCCGCTGCATCAGCCGCGCCGAGCGGCCGCCGTCGATTGTTTCGGCAAAAATGCGGTGGATGTGAAGCACGGTGAAGGCGTGGTCGATCACGGCGCTGCAAGCCTCAAACGCGTAGCCGCGGTGCCAGAAGCTGCGGTTGAACATCCAGCCCATCTCATAGACGCTGTCGGTATAGCGGTTAAAAAGAAGGTAGCCGATCAGCTTTCCGCTGCGGCGGTGTACCGCCGCGACAGCGCCGCGCCGTTCGATGCAGAACGTGGCAAGAAACTGCTGCGTCTGCTCCGGCGTATAGGCCGGTTCACAAAAGCGCATCGTCTCTGCGTCGCCGAGAATTTCATGCAGCGCGTCTGCATCCTCGGGTACAAAATCGCGGATACAAAGCCGCGCCGTTTCCAGATACATGGGTCTGCCTCCTTTGCGCCGCGTGTGCGGCGTTTATTCTGCGGATAGCGCAGTGAGCGGGTCGCGGTATACGCCGTTTTCCAGCACGGCAAAGTGCAGGTGCGCACCGGTTGCCCAGCCGGATGCGCCGCTTCTGGCGATCAGCGCGCCCTGTGCAACCTCGTCGCCTGATGCAGCCAGAAATTCGCGCAAATGCGCATATTGCGTCTGTAGTCCGTCTGCATGTGTCAGCGTGATGCAGTAGCCATCGGCGGGGGAATAGCTGCATTCCGTCACCGTGCCCGCCGCCGCGGCCAGAACGCCGGTGCCGCTGGGAACGGCAATGTCAATGCCGTAGTGGGTCACTTCCTGCTTTGTAATCGGATGGACGCTGAGGCCAAAGCTTTGTGTGATGACTGCGTCCGCGTCATCAAGCGGCCAGATGTAGGCGGGAGCCGTGGGGGATTCCGCTTCCGTTGTGTCGGCAGGGGGTGTTGTATCCGGTGTGGCTTCCGGTGCGGCGGTATTTGTTACCGGCTCGGACACGGCAGGCGCGGGCGCAGTGCTTTGTACCGTGTGCTCCGGCGCAGCGGCGCTTTCATGCTGCGAAAGCGGCTGCGTTGCAAGTGCGCCGGATGCCAGCAGAAACGCAGCAAGCACGCACATGCCCAGCCACGCAGGGGCGCGGCACACAGAAAAAAGCGCGCGCAGCCGCGATTCGGCGGTACTTCGGGAAAAGCCGGCGCTCAGGGGATGCGCCCTTGACTGGCGCTGCGCCATGTCAAGGAGCGTCAGCGCATAGGCCTTTTTCTGCCCGCTGCCAAGCGCAGCCAGCACCGCCTCGTCACAGGCAAGCTCCATGTCGCGCCCTGCGGTAAGCACCATCACCCAGACCAGCGGATTCCACCAGTAGAGGCAAAGACACAGAACAAGCGCCAGCTTTCCGGCGCAGTCCCGCCGCCGGACGTGCGCAAGCTCATGCGCAAGGACAAGCGCGAAGCGCGCGTCCGTCTGCGGCAGGTCGTCCGGCAGAAAAATCATGGGGTGCAGGATGCCGCAGGTAAGCGGCGCGCGGCGGCTGGCAGTGACGCGAATATCGGCGCGCGTGACACGGAAGCGGTGCAGCATGTCGCGTGCAGCTGCATCCGGCATGAGCGCACGGCCGCGCAGACGGCGCAGCATCCGTACATAGCCGATCAGAAAATAAGCGGCCAGCAGCGCCGCGCCGCAAAGCCAGACCAGCCGCAGCAAATCGGCCGGCGCGGCGGGGAGTCGGGCAGTCAGCGCATCGGCTGTGCGCTGCGCCGGAAAGGGGAGAAGCGCGTCTGCGACGGCTGCGCTGCCCTGCTGCGCAGGCGATTGCCGCGCCAGATTCCAGACGCTGAGCGCCGAGGGAATGGACAGCGGGAGCAGCAGCCGAAGCGCCGCCACATACCAAAGCACCGGAAACAGGCGGCGCGGCAGATAATTTTGCAGCGTCAGCCGCAGCAGGAGAACCAGCACGATCAGCACGCTGCCGCAGCAGGCGGCGGTGAGCAGGCCGCTCATTCCGCGAGCTCCTCGACCAGTGCGCGCAGCCGCGCAAGCTCCTCATGGGAAAGCGAACGGCCATCGAGAACCGAGGCAAACAGCAGCGCGGCTGAGCCGCCGAATACGCGGTCTACCAGCGTGTCGGCGGCTTCCTTTTGCGCCTGCTCCATGCTGATGCGCGCGTGGCAGAGGAAATTCGGCTCGCGCCGCTCAATCGCGCCCTTGTCAATGCATTTTTTGATGACCGTGTAGGTGGTGTTTTTGTTCCAGCCGATGGAATCAGCCAGACGCAGGGAAATCTCTTTGGCCGTCAGGTCGCCGCCCTGCCAAAGCACCTGCATGACCTTCCACTCAGAATCAAACAGCTTCATACTTCACGCTCCGGTTTGGAAGATTCGGATTTTGATCAGATTTGCGTATTGTGATATAGTCAGACTATCATATTCGTCTGTTTCTGTCAAGACGGCTTGACAAATGCAGACGATTGTGATAGTCTAGCTGTAGACTATTGCAATAGTACAATAAAAGAAAGGAGGCTTCTATCCCGTTTCGCCTGTTACACAAACAACCAATCAACCAGAACAACCAGAACAGCTATGACCGGCGCGCCGTGACGCGCACATAAAAATGGGCTCCATCGGTGGAAACACCGGTGGAGCCTTTTGTATCGGGTTGTATCGGGCTGTGTCTGTTTGTTTACAGCTGTG
>CAZPYW010000037.1:0-3338 GCA_964590095.1 uncultured Oscillospiraceae bacterium
TGCCCCGCGATGTGCTTCACATCGCGGGGCATTGTATCGGAATTTACTTGTTCTGAAGCTTTGCGTCGATGGCTGCGGCGGCCTTCTTGCCGGCGCCCATTGCCAGAATGACGGTGGCTGCGCCTGTGACGGCGTCGCCGCCGGCAAAGACGTTTTCACGGGTGGACATCTCGTTTTCATCCACGATGATGCCGCCCTTCTTGTTGGTCTCAAGACCCGGCGTGGTCGAACGGATCAGCGGGTTGGGGCTGGTGCCCAGCGACATGATGACCGTATCGACATCCAGCACGAACTCACTGCCCTCGACGGGGATCGGACGGCGGCGGCCGGAAGCGTCAGGCTCGCCAAGCTCCATCTTAATGCACTTCATGCCGTTCACGCGGCCATCCTCGCCGCCCAGAATCTCGACCGGATTGGTCAGCGTCATGAACTCGATGCCCTCTTCCTTGGCATGATGCTGCTCTTCCAGACGGGCGGGCATTTCGGCCTCGCCGCGGCGGTAGACGATATAGACCTTCTCCGCGCCCATACGCTTGGCGCAGCGCGCTGCGTCCATTGCAACGTTGCCGCCGCCGACGATGGCAGCTGCATGGCTGACCAGAATGGGGGTGTCGCTTTCTTCTTTATACGCCTTCATCAGATTGATGCGCGTCAGATATTCGTTGGCCGAGCAGACGCCCTTGAGCTCTTCGCCCGGGATGTGCATGAACATCGGAAGACCTGCACCGGAGCCGACAAAGACAGCCTTGAAGCCCATCTCGTCAAACAGCTCATCGATGGAAAGCACCTTGCCGATGACCATGTTGGTCATGACCTCAACGCCCATGGCCTTGAGCTTTTCGACCTCGTTGCCCACGATTGCCTTGGGCAGACGGAACTCGGGAATACCATAGACCAGAACGCCGCCTGCGGTATGCAGTGCCTCAAAAATTGTGACGGCATAGCCCTTCTTGGCAAGCTCGGATGCGCAGGTCAGACCGGACGGGCCGGAGCCGACGACTGCAACCTTGATGCCGTTGGAGGCGGGCTTTTCGGGCATGGCGTTGACGTTTTCGCGGTACCAGTCGGCCACGAAGCGCTCGAGACGGCCGATGGCGACCGGCTCGCCCTTGACGCCGCGCACACACTTGGACTCACACTGCGTCTCCTGCGGGCAGACACGGCCGGACAGCGCGGGCAGCGCGTTGGTCGAGGTGATGATCTCATAGGCGGCGGCAAAGTCGCCCTCAGCGACCTTGGCGATGAAATCGGGAATCCGGATATTGACGGGGCAGCCCTCAACGCACTTGGGCTTCTTGCAGCCCAGGCAGCGGCTGGCCTCTTCCATGGCCATCTCGGGGGTGTAGCCAAGGGTGACTTCTTCAAAGTTATGATTACGGACGTTGGGGTCCTGCTCCGGCATCGGAGTCTTGGTCAGTGTCATATTCGCCATTTTATGTATCCTCCCCTTACTTGATCAGCTCTTCGCCCAGCTTCTGCATCCGGCACTTGTGGGTCTGGCGGGTCTCGGCCTCGCGCTCACGATAGACGGTATTGCGGTTCATCAGCTCTGCAAAATCGACCTTGTGACCGTCAAAGTCAGGGCCGTCAACACAGGCAAACTTGACCTCACCGCCGACTGTGACGCGGCAGCCGCCGCACATGCCGGTGCCGTCAACCATGATGGGGTTCAGCGAAACCACGGTGGGCACGCCGAACGGCTCGGTGGTCTTGGCGACAAACTTCATCATCGGGATCGGGCCGATGGCCAGAACCTCGTCATACTGCTTGCCGGACTCAAGCAGCTGCTGCAGCTTGACGGTGACAAAGCCGTGCTCGCCATACGAGCCGTCGTCAGTCATCAGATACAGATTGTCACAGGCCTGCTTGAACTCGTCCTCAAGAATGACGATGTCCTTGTTGCGGAAGCCAATGATCACGTCGGTCTCAACGCCGGCCTCTTTGAAGGCCTTGGCAGACGGATACGCGATGGCGCAGCCAACGCCGCCGCCGACCACGCAGACGCGCTTCTTACCCTCAACATTGGTGGGCTTGCCAAGCGGGCCGACGAAGTCCTGAATATAATCGCCCTCGTTCATCGCGCCAAGCAGCTCGGTGGACAGGCCGACCTTCTGGAAGATGATCGATACAGTTCCCTTTTCGCGGTCATAGCCCGCAATGGTCAGCGGCACGCGCTCGGACTTGTCATCCACGCGGAAAATGATGAACTGACCGGCCTTTGCCTTGCGGGCAACAAACGGTGCCTCGATCTCCATCAGCGTGACCGCGGAGTTGAGTTCTTTCTTTCGAACGATTTTGTACATAGCTTTCATCCCTTCAAATTTATCAAATATGTCCTATTTGAAAAGTCCCATACGGATTATATTATAACACGTTGTCTTTGGCCTTGTAAACCGATTCTGCACAAAATCAAAGCTTTTCCACCAGAATATTTTCCCGTTTGACACGCGACCAGGAAAAATCCGCCGCAAGCTCCCCTGCGCGCACCGCCTCAGGCCGCGGCAGCAGCCCCGCCAGATACGCAAGTCCCCCGACCAGCTCCTCCGGCGTACAGCGCAGGCGCAGTGCCTGCAGGTCAAGATCCCGCTCGCGCTTGCTCAGGCGTCTGCCGTCGTGCGCCAGCAGCAGCGGCACGTGATAATACGCCGGCGTGTCAAATCCAAGCAGACGCTGCAAATAGATCTGTCTGGGCGTGGAGGACAGCAGGTCACAGCCGCGCACGATCTGGCTGACGCCGCCCGCCGCGTCGTCCGTCACCACGGCCAGCTGATAGGCAAACACGCCGTCAGAGCGCCGGATGATGAAATCACCGCATTCGCGCGCAAGCGTCTGCGCATAGTACCCCTGCACGCCGTCGGTAAACGCAATGCGCTCGTCCGGCACGATCAGCCGCCACGCAGGCGCGCGCGTTTTGGCTGCACGCGCCTCCGGCGACAGATTCCGGCACGTTCCGGCATAGCGCACCGTCCCGTCGGCGGCGTGCGGCGCGCTGGCCGCGTGCAGCTCGTTTCTCGTGCAATAGCAGGGATAGACCAGTCCCAGCTCGCAAAGCCGCGCAAGCTGCGCGGCATAGGCCTCGGTACGCCGGCTCTGCGCCGTCTGCTCCTCATCCCAGTCAAGGCCAAGCCACTCCAGATCGCGTCTGAGCTGGTCGGCGTATGCCGCGCGGCAGCGGTCAGGGTCAAGATCCTCGATCCGCAGCAGCATCCGCCCGCCGCAGCTTCGCACAGAAAGCCACGCCAGCAGCGCGGAGAAAATATTACCAAGGTGCATGCGCCCGCTTGGGCTTGGCGCAAAGCGTCCGGTTTGCAGCATTGTGATGACTCCTTTCGCCTACA
>CAZPYW010000037.1:3438-11890 GCA_964590095.1 uncultured Oscillospiraceae bacterium
TGCACGCGGCTTTGCGGCTATTATACCACGCTTTTTCCCGCCGTGCTTTGGTGCATTCATAGAAATTCTGCGATGTTTTTTGGAGAAAACGCAAAATTCGGGCATTGACTTTCCGTGAAAAGCGCTATACAATAATACAAGCCTGTACATTGAGGTAGCTTTATGAACCGCTCTATCATTTCCGCATACTACTTTTATTACTTTACTATCCAGCTATAGTAAGGGTAATTTGTGATGCGTAAAAGCGGAGTTGGGTTTTTCTGCGGCACAGATTACATTCTGTGCCGCTTTATTTTTTGACATGGGAGGTCAAGCATCATGATCGTCATTTTAAAGCACAACGTTTCCGAGGAAAAGCGCGACCGCCTGATCGGCTGGCTGAAAAGCCGCGATCTCGGCGTCCACGTTTCCGTCGGCGCTTATCATACGGTACTGGGTCTGATCGGTGACACGGCCAGCGTGGATATGGATCTGATCGCAAGTCTGGACATCGTGGAGTCCGTCAAGCGCGTATCTGACCCCTTCAAATGCTGCAACCGCAAGTTCCACCCCGATGACACCGTTGTCACGGTTGGCGAGGCAAAGATCGGCGGCGGCAACTTCGCCGTCATCGCAGGCCCCTGCTCGGTTGAATCCGAGGAGCAGATCGTCTCCGTTGCAAAGGCCGTCAAGCGTGCGGGCGCGCAGCTGCTGCGCGGCGGCGCGTTCAAGCCGCGCACCTCGCCCTACGCCTTCCAGGGGCTGCAGGCCGACGGTCTCGAGCTTCTGAAGCTGGCGCGGCAGGAAACCGGTCTGCCCATTGTGACCGAAATCATGAGCATCAGCACGCTTGAGCTTTTCGCGGACGTGGACGTGATTCAGGTCGGCGCGCGCAATATGCAGAATTTCGATCTGCTGAAGGAGCTTGGTCATCTGAATAAGCCGGTGCTTCTCAAGCGCGGTCTGGCCAACACCATGAAAGAGCTTTTGATGAGCGCGGAATACATCATGGCCAGCGGCAACGAACAGGTCATTTTGTGTGAGCGCGGCATCCGCACCTTTGAGACCTACACGCGGAACACCCTTGATCTGTCGGCCGTTCCCATGCTGCATGAGCTGAGTCATCTGCCCGTGGTCGTTGACCCCAGCCATGCAACCGGTATCGCGCGGCTGGTCGCGCCCATGGCGCTGGCAGGCGCCGCCGCCGGTGCGGACGCGCTGATGATCGAGGTACACAATGACCCCATCCACGCGCTTTCTGACGGCGCGCAGTCGCTGACGCCGGAGCAGTTTGCGGCACTGATGCAGCAGGTCAGCCAGATTCGCGGGGTGATCGCATGAGAGTCGGCATTGTCGGACTTGGTCTGATCGGCGGCTCGTTTGCCAAGGCGTATCACGCCGCCGGATGGGAGGTTCTCGCGCACGACGCGGATTCCTCCACGCTCGGCTTTGCGCAGATGTCCGGCACGGTGGATGCGCCGCTGCTGCATGAAAACATCGCGGCCTGTGATCTGGTGCTGATCTGTATCTATCCGCAGGCTGCGGTCGAGTATCTGCGCGGCGCTGCGCCGCATATCGGTCAAAAGCCGCTTGTCATCGACTGCTGCGGCACCAAGCGCGTCGTTTGCAGCGCGTGCTTCCCACTGGCACAGGAATACGGCTTTACGTATCTGGGCGGCCATCCCATGGCCGGTACGCACAACTCCGGCTTTAAGTACGCGCGCGAAAATCTCTACCACGGCGCACCGATGGTCATCGTGCCGCCGCGCTATGATGATATCGCGCTGCTCCAGCGGGTCAAGGATCTGCTTCAGCCCGCCGGCTTTGGCCGCATCTCGGTCACGACCGCCGAGGAGCACGACGCCATGATCGCCTTTACCTCACAGCTGGCGCACGTCGTTTCAAACGCCTACATCAAAAGTCCGACGGCAAATGCGCACAAGGGCTTTTCTGCCGGAAGCTATAAGGACATGACGCGCGTTGCGTGGCTCAATCCACAGATGTGGGCTGAGCTGTTTCTGGAAAACAAGGACTGTCTGCTGCGTGAGCTGGACATGCTGACGGAGCATCTCAGCCGTTACGCCGACGCCATGCGCAGGGATGATCTGCCGGAGCTGGTTCGTCTGCTGGACGAGGGGCGGCGGCGCAAGGAGGAGATTGACGGACGATGAAAACGATCCATGTTGACACCGCTAAGGCGTATGACGTTCACATCGGACAGGGGCTGCTTGACCGCTGCGGCGAGCTGATCTGCGCCGTCTGCCGCTGCTCTGCCGCTGCGCTCATCGCGGATGATACGGTTTTTTCCCGCTATGGCCAGCGCGTCTATGACAGTCTGACAGGCGCAGGGCTTCGTGTCGTCTGCCATACCTTCCCGCACGGCGAAGACTCCAAAAATCTGCTGGAATACGCCAAAATTCTGAATATGCTTGCCGACGCACACCTGACGCGCAGCGACGCTGTCATCGCGCTGGGCGGCGGCGTGACGGGTGACCTTGCGGGCTTCGCCGCGGCAACCTATCTGCGCGGGGTCAAATTTGTACAGCTTCCCACCACGCTGCTTGCGGCGGTGGACTCATCCGTCGGCGGCAAGACCGCAGTTGACCTTCCGGCGGGCAAAAATCTGGCCGGCTGCTTCTATCAGCCCGATCTTGTCGTGTGCGACACCGATGTGCTTGCCGCGCTGCCGGAGGATATCTTCCGTGACGGCTGCGCCGAGGTGGCCAAGTACGCCGTGCTGGGCAATCCCGCGCTGTATGCGCTTTTGTGTGAAGCGCCGCTGAAGGGCGAGGCGCTGGACGAGGCCGTTTCGCTTTGTGTTGCACACAAGCGCGACATTGTTGCGCGCGACGAGTGCGAGCATGGGGAGCGCCGTCTTCTGAATCTTGGCCATACCTTTGGCCACGCGGTCGAATCGTGCAGCCGCTATACCGTCTCACACGGACAGGCCGTCTCCATCGGCATGGCCATGATGGCTCGCGCCGGTGCGGCGCTGGGCTTCTGCACAGACGATACCGTCTCTGAAATTCTCTCGCTGCTTGCGCGTTTCTCGCTTCCCACCGCGTGCCGCTATCCGGCTGACATGCTACTTGGCGCGATGCTGGCCGACAAGAAAATTTCAGGCGACACCATACACCTGATCGTCCCCGAGGCGACGGGACGCTGCCGCGTGATGGCGGTTCCGGTCTCCTCGCTTCCGGACTGGCTGCGCGCAGGAGGAGCCGTATGAACGTCACTCTTACAGCCGCGCCGGTTCGCGGTACGGTGCGCGTACCCTCATCCAAGTCTCAGCTGCACCGGCTTCTGATCGCCGCCGCACTTGGCGCGCAGCCGGTCACGATCACGCACAATGGCCTCTCCGACGACATCCGCGCAACCGCCGATTGTCTTTGCGCGCTGGGCGCGGAGCTGACCATGGACGCGCAGTCCATTTCCGTCCGTCCCATCACGCGCGTACCCACAGGCGAATGCATCCTGCACTGCGGCGAGAGCGGCTCAACGCTCCGCTTTCTGCTGCCGCTGTGCGGCGCACTGGGCGTACAGGCCGTTTTCCTGATGGAGGGCAGACTGCCGCAGCGGCCGCTTGCGCCGCTGGATGCAGAGCTTACCGCACACGGCATGACGCTCGCGCGCGAGGGCGCGCGTCTGCGCGTCAGCGGACAGCTGCATGGCGGTGCGTTCACCCTTGCGGGGAATGTCTCGTCGCAGTATATCACGGGGCTGCTGCTTTCGCTGCCGCTGCTCCAATCAGCAAGCACGCTGCACATCACCGGCGCGCTGGAATCCGCGCCGTACATCGAAATGACCGAGGACGTGCTGCGTCTTTCCGGCGTTGCCGCGCCCAAAACAGCAGACGGCTGGCACATCCCGTCTTGCCAGCGCTATGCCCTCCCGCCGCATTGCAGTGCCGAGGGCGACTGGTCCTCGGCCGCCGCGCTTTTGTGCATGGGGGCTCTCTCGCCCACCGGCGTGCGCGTCACCGGACTCTCTGCCGCCTCACATCAGGGCGACCGCGCCGTCGCGCGCATTCTTTCTGATTTTGGCGCGCACGTTGCGCAGGAGCCGGACTCGATCACCGTCCGGCGCGGCTCGCTGCGCGGGCTTACGATCGACGCGGCGCAGATTCCCGACCTTGTTCCCGTTCTCGCGGCGCTGGCCGCCGCAGCCGATGGCACAACCACGATCACCAACGCCGCGCGTCTGCGGCTGAAGGAATCCGACCGCCTTTCCACCACGGCAGCCACGCTGCGCGCGCTGGGCGCGGACGTTCTGGAGCAGCCCGAGGGGCTGGTCATCCACGGAACACCTACGCTGGCAGGCGGCACGGTTGAGGCATGCGGCGACCACCGCATCGCCATGGCAGCCGCCGTTGCAGCCTGCGTCTGCCGCGCACCTGTCACCATAACCGGCGCACAATGTGTGCAAAAATCCTATCCGCGCTTCTGGGAAGACCTGGCGCAGCTGAAAGGAGCATGTCCATGAGCAGTGTATTTTCCGGCGGCGCGCTGCGGCTGAGCATTTTCGGCCAGTCGCACGCACCGGCCATCGGCATGACGCTGGATGGTCTTCCGGCGGGCTTTGCGCCAGATATGGCGGCGCTTGCGCGCTTTCTTGCGCGGCGCGCCCCGGGCAGCAGCCCCCTCTCCACCCCCAGGAAAGAGGCCGATGCGCCCGAGTTTCTCTGTGGTCTTTCTGACGGCCGGACGTGCGGCGCGCCGCTGACGGCCATCATCCGGAATACAAACACCCGCTCACAGGACTATGACGCCCTGCGCACCGTTCCGCGCCCGGGTCACGCCGACCTGACGGCGCAGCTGAAATACGCCGGACATCAGGACAGCTCCGGCGGCGGACACTTTTCCGGCCGCCTGACCGCGCCGCTTTGCATCGCGGGCGGCATCTGTCTGCAAATACTCGCCGCACTTGGCATTGACGTTGCCGCGCGCATTGTTTCCATTGCCGATGTGTGCGACGAGACCCCATTTCCGGCCTTTGACGCGCTGCGCGCGCTGGAGTTTCCTGTAGCTGACCCTGCCGCCGGCGCGCGTATGCGCGAGGCAATTCTCCGTGCGCGCGAGGCCGGAGACTCGGTCGGCGGCGTAATTGAATGCGTCGTCACCGGCGCGCCCGCCGGTCTGGGTGAGCCCATGTTCGGCGGGATGGAAAACCGGCTGGCACAGCTGCTCTTTGCCATTCCGGCCGTCAAGGGCGTGGAGTTTGGCGCGGGCTTTGCCGCCGCACACCTGCGCGGCAGCGAAAACAACGACCCCTTTGCCGTAAAAGACGGCGGCATCATCACGACCACCAATCACGCAGGCGGAATTCTGGGCGGCATCACCACCGGAATGCCCATTGTTCTGCGCGCAGCCTTTAAGCCGACGCCCTCGATTGCCATGCCGCAGCAGAGCGTTGATCTTTCCACCATGCAGCCGGTCGAGCTGCGTGTACAGGGGCGGCATGACCCCTGTATCGTTCCGCGCGCCGTCCCATGCGTCGAGGCGGCGGCGGCCATTGCCGTGCTGGACGCGCTGCTTGAATCCCGAAAAACGGAGGACTTATCATGGAACTGAGCGAATACCGTGTAAAAATCGATGCCATCGACCGTCAGCTGGTCGCGCTGTTTGCCGAACGGATGCAGACGGCGTCTGAAATTGCCGCGTGGAAAAAGGAGCATGGCGTTCCTGTCCTGGACGCAACGCGTGAGCGGCAGAAGCTGGCCGAGGTTTCGGCGCTTGCCCCCGAGGTGCTGCGCGAGCAGACCGCCACACTGTACAGTCTGCTCTTTGAGCTCAGCCGCTGCTATCAGTCACAGCTTCTTGGCACGTCCTCCGCGCTTCCTGCGCGCATTCAGGCCGCGATTCAGGACACGCCGCAGCTTTTCCCGCCGCAGGCAGACGTCGCCTGTCAGGGCGTGGAGGGCGCGTACGCGCAGCAGGCGTGTGACAAGCTGTTCCGCACGCCCAATATTTTCTACTGCTCGACCTTTGAGGCCGTCTTCTCTGCCATTGAAAGCGGTCTGTGCCGCTATGGCGTTGTACCGCTGGAAAACAGCACGGCAGGCTCGGTCAACGCGGTCTATGACCTGATGCAAAAGCACAATTTCTCCATTGTGCGCAGCGTGCGTCTCAAGGTCGATCACTGTCTGCTGGTCAAAAAGGGAACGAAGCTGTCTGACATCCGCGAAATCAGGACGCATGAGCAGGCCATTGGGCAGTGCGGCGCATTTTTGCGCACGCTGGACGGTGTCAAGCTTGTCCCGTGTGAAAATACGGCCGTGGCCGCCAAGGAGGTCGCGCAGTCTCCGCGCAATGACGTGGCGGCGCTGGCCTCACGTTCGTGTGCAGCGCTGTACGGTCTTGAGGTTTTGCAGGAATCCGTACAGGACAGAGGCAACAACTATACGCGCTTTATCTGCATTACGCGCGGGCTTGAGATCTACCCGGGCGCCGACCGGACAAGTCTGATGATGGTGCTGCGTCACCGTGCAGGCTCGCTTGCACAGGTGCTCTCGCGCTTCTACGCGCGCGGCATCAACCTCAATAAGCTGGAAAGCCGTCCGCTGGCAGAGCGCGACTTTGAGTTCATGTTCTACTTTGATCTGGACACGCCGGTCTATGCGCCGCAATTTCTCCAGCTGATGGGCGAGCTGGATGAGCTTTGTGAGCGCTGCTTCTACCTTGGCTCATACAGCGAGGTGATCTGAATGCTGCGCTGCGGACTTCTGGGCAGAACACTCTGCCACAGCTACTCCCCCGCCATTCACGCAGCTTTCGGCGGTTATGACTACCAGCTGTATGAAAGAGAGCCGGACGAGCTGGCCGCATTTCTACGCGACGGCGCGTGGGACGGGCTGAATGTCACCATTCCCTATAAAAAAGCCATTCTTCCGCTTTGTGACACGCTTTCGGACACGGCGCGCCGAATTGGGAGCGTCAATACGCTGGTCAGGCGTCCGGACGGCACGATCTACGGTGACAACACCGATGCCTATGGCTTTGCCTGTCAGCTGCACGCGACCGGCTTTGACCCGAGAGGCCAAAAGGCGCTGGTGTTTGGGAGCGGCGGCGCGTCCTGCGCCGTGTGCGACGTCCTGCATCAGGCGGGCGCGCAGGTCGTTGTCATCTCGCGCTCCGGCGCAGACAATTATGACAATCTTTCGCGCCATGCCGACGCGGCCCTTCTGGTCAACACCACGCCGCTTGGCATGTATCCGAATAATGGCCAGAGCCCTGTCGATCTGGCGTGCTTCCCGCGCTGCGCCTGTGTGCTGGATGTGGTCTACAATCCCGCGCGCACCGCGCTGCTGCTGCAGGCAGAGGCGCGCGGAATCGCGCACGCGGGCGGGCTGGTCATGCTGGTGGCACAGGCCGCGCGCAGCAGCGCGTGCTTTACCGGCCTTTCCGTACCGGAGCAGACGCAGCAGCGCGTACTGACGCAGCTTTCGCGCCGGATGCAGAACATCATCCTGATCGGGATGCCGGGCTGCGGCAAATCAACGATCGGCGCGCTGCTTGCCAAGCAGCTTGGGCGTGAATTTGTCGATGCGGATGTACAGATCGCACAGAAGGCCGGTATGTCCATTCCTGAAATATTCGCGCGTTATGGCGAGGCGCACTTCCGCGCGCTGGAAACCGAAGTCCTGTCCGGACTTGGCGCGCGCTCGGGTCTGGTCATTGCAACCGGCGGCGGCAGCGTCACGCGCGAGGAAAACTACATGCCGCTGCACCAGAACGGCACGATTATCTGGCTCAGGCGCGATATTACCGCCCTGCCGTCTGACGGGAGGCCGCTTTCCCTTGGCGCAGATCTTTCTGCGATGTACCAGACACGCGCGCCGCTTTATGCGCGCTTTGCCGATTTGCAGGTCGAAAACGACGGTCTGCCGCAGCAGACGGTCGATCAAATTCTGGAGGTGCTGTCATGAAGCTTCTCGTTCTGAACGGTCCCAATCTCAATCTGCTGGGTCTGCGTGAGCCGGAGATCTATGGAAAACGTGACTATGCTGCGCTGTGTGATTTTATTCAGGAGGCCGCACGTGAGGCCGGTCTTTCGGCTGACGTTTTTCAGTCGAACCACGAGGGTGTTCTGGTCGATCACATTCAGGCCGCGTATGGTGTTTATGACGGCATCGTGATCAACCCCGCCGCTTATACGCACACCAGTGTTGCCATTCTGGACGCGCTGAAGGCTGTGGCGCTTCCCGCGGTTGAGGTGCATCTGTCCGATGTCAGCACGCGTGAGCCATTCCGTCAGGTTTCCTATGCCGGTATGGCGTGCGTCAAGACGTTTATGGGGCTTGGCTTTGACGGCTACCGCGAGGCGATTTTCTTTCTAAAGGACTATCTTTTGCAGCAGCAGTAAGCATTTTCGCGCCGCCCATCGGGCGGCGCGTGCTTTTTCTGCGCGCGGAGCGCGCAATTCCCGCACGCGGTGCGTGCAACGGCCTTATTTTAACGTTTCACGTTGGAGAGAT
>CAZPYW010000038.1:0-11883 GCA_964590095.1 uncultured Oscillospiraceae bacterium
GGATCCGGCGTCAAGGCGTTTTTCGATGGTACGATTCATACGCCCTCCTATTTCTCACCGTCAAAGCGCATAGCGCATGACTTCAACGGCATTGATTTGTTCGCCCGTCAGTTCAGCAACGATGGCGTCGTCCTTGACGACCAGAACGCGGTCGCTCATGCCCAGAACCTCCGGAAGCTCGGAGGAGATGAGGATGACGGATTTGCCCTGTGCGACCAGTTCGTTGATGACCTCATAGATCTCGCGCTTCGCGCCGACGTCGATGCCGCGCGTCGGCTCGTCCATGATGAGGATCTCGGGCTCGGCGTTGAGCCACTTGCCGATGACGACCTTCTGCTGGTTGCCGCCGGAGAGGTTGCCGACCTTCTGGTTGCGTGAGGGAGTTTTGACGTTGATGCGCTTGATATAGTGGTCAGCGATCTCGTTTTCGATCTTGGAGCTGGTCAGCGAGCCGCGGCAGAGCTTTGGCAGGTTTGCCATGCTGATGTTGGCCTTGATGGTGAAGTCAAGCGTCAGTCCCTCAAGCTTGCGATCCTCGGTCAGGAAGGCGATGCCATGGCGCTTTGCCGCGGCAGGGGAGTTCAGGCGAACCTTTTCCCCGTGCAGGTACACATCACAGCTGGTGATATAGTCCACGCCGAACAGCGCGCGCATGATCTCCGTTCGTCCTGCGCCGACCAGACCGGCAATACCAAGCACCTCGCCGCGGCGCAGCGAGAACGAGACATTCTGCTGGCGATCCTTGCGGCAGAGATTTTCCACGCGCAGGACCTCCTCGCCTGGGGTGACGGGACGCTTGGGATAGGCACTGCTGACTTCACGACCAACCATCATTTCAACGATCTGATCCGACGAAACCTTGTCCACGTCAACGGTGTCGATGATACGGCCGTCGCGCATGATGGTGGCTGTTTCACAAATCTCGAAGATCTCTTCCATACGGTGAGAGATATAGATAACCGCGATGCCGCGTTTTTTCAGATCACGGATGATGTCAAACAAAGTGCTGAGTTCTTTTTTGGTTAAGGTTGCAGACGGCTCATCCATCAGGATGATACGGCAGTCGCGGCTAAGCGCCTTGGCGATCTCCACCATCTGCTTTCCGGCGACGGTCAGCGTGCCGACCTCGGTGCGCGGGTCTGCGTCGAAGCCGACGCGGTCAAGCAGCTCTTTCGCCTTCTGGTTGACGGCTTTCCAGTCCACGGGCTTGAGTCCCTTGGAAAGGCGGCCGGCAAAAATGTTTTCTGCAATAGAGAGCTGATCGACCAGATTCAGCTCCTGAAAAATGATGCTGATGCCGTTTGAGGCGGCGACCAGCGGGTCGGTGATGTTTACCTCCTGACCGTCAATAAGAATCTGTCCGGCGTCTTTTTTATAGTTGCCGTTGAGAATCTTCATGAGGGTCGATTTACCTGCGCCGTTTTCGCCCACCAGCGCACGAATCTCGCCCGGCGAGACACTGAGGCTGACGTCGTCGAGCGCCTTGACGCCCGGGAAAGTCTTGCTGATATGGCGCATCTCAAAAAACGTGTTGTTCACGGCAATGTCTCCTTTTTACAGTAGCGGGGTGCTTGCACACCCCGCTATAGGTTTGCTGTATCAGAAATGATGTTCTGTACGGGAAGGAAACTGATCAGTCGTGCGCGGCGGTGTCCGCGTTTTCAGCAGTGACCAGCTCCATGCCAAGGTACTGAACACGGTCGACAGTCTGGCCTTCGTTGACGGCCTTGATGAGGTCGAGCGCATCGCGGGAGAAGAAGCCGGCGGGGTAGGTGATGGTGAAAGCGAACTTGCCTTCCTTGACGTAGGGGATGGACCACTCATAGAAGCCCTGGGAAGCAATGATGATGTCATCCTGCTTGCCGGCAGCCTCGATGGCGTTCCAAACGCCCTTGGACATGCCGTCGTCCTGAACGAGGAATGCCTTCAGATCGGGGTTAGCGGTGATGATGTCTTCCGCGGCAGCCTGAGCCTTCTGGGTATCCCAGTCGCAGTACTGCGTGGCGACGATCTCGATGTCGGGGTACTTGGCCAGGACTTCTTCGAAGCCTGCGGTACGCTGCTGTGCGTTGTCAGCACCGGTCAGACCGGCGATGATCGCAACCTTGCCGGATTCGCCGGCCAGCTTGACATACTCCTCAGCCTGGAGAATGCCGGATTCCTTCTGACCAAACAGAACCTTGTAGATCTTGTCGCTGATGCCCAGCTCGTCTGCAAAGCCATAGTGGTCGACGACGATGATGCCCTGATCGGCAGCCTGGCCAACAACGGGAGCGAGAGCGGCGTTGTCAACAGCCTGAATGGTCATGGCGTCAAAGCCCTGTGCAATGATGGAGTTGACCTGGTCGATCTGGGTCGAAGCGTCCTGCTTGGAATCGAAGATCTCATAGGTCCAGCCCCACTGTTCGCACTTTTCCTTGACAACGGCTTCGTACAGCTTGTTCCATTCGTTGTACTCAGCAAGGGAAATAGCGATCTTAAGGCCTTCCTTGGGCGCCTCGGTTTCAGCTGCAGGGGTTTCTTCTGCGGGAGTCTCAGCGGCGGGGGTATCCGCAGCAGGGGTTTCTGCGGCGGGGGTCTCAGTCTTGGCTGCGCAAGCGACAAGCGCGAAGACAGTGACCAGAGCCAGAAGCAATGCGATGATTTTCTTCATTGTGTTTTCCTCCTTGTTATTTTGTGAAACAGATGCGAACGGTACGCTTAAAGGCACCAGGGGATACCTAAAGTATAGCAGTGTTCAGTCAAATTAACAATTGTGTGAAAAGAATATAAACATCATCTAAAAATAGTGAAATTGTAAAAACAAAACTTTTTTCAACGATAACTGCGAAAATATGGTTGTTTTTATGAAAATCATAAATTCTGAAACGGAAGAAACAGTAAAACGGCAAACGAATGAAGGCTAAATTTTTGAACTAAAATATTGAAATCTACTAAATGTTAGAGTATAATCAAACAGAAATCGGATGAACGTACAAAAGTGATCCGGAAAAGGAGCGGCTTTCATGGCAAAAATCACAAATAAGGACATCGCACAGCGTGCCGGCGTATCGCCTGCGGCGGTCTCACTGGCCATTCACGGCAAGAAGGGAATCTCCGAGGCGACGCGCACACATATTCTAAATGTAGTACGGGAAATGGACTATGTGCCGCCGGTTCGTGTGCGCAGCGGACAGCTGCGCTCGATCGTTCTGCTGTTGGGCGAGCCGGATGAGCCAATGCTGCCGGCTGTTGTACAGGCGCTGCTGCAGCTTTCGCGTGAGACCGGCGGACAGCTGCGGATTTTGCCGATGGCGCTGCTGCAAAATGGCCCCGCGGAGCTGCTGGCAGGGTGCGATCTGCTGGTTACATTTGACGGACTTGAGCGCGCGGCGCTTGAGGCGCTTTCCCCGCTTGTGCAGCAGATTCTGATCATTGACGGGAACTTTGCCCGCAAGCCGTTCTGGAATATCCGCGTGGACTATGAGGGCGCGGCCTACGCCCTGACACGCGCGCTGACGGAGATCGGGCACCGGAGCTTTATTTATCTCAATGACGATCTGCAATTGTCCAAGAATCTGATCTGCTTCAGCGGATTTCAGAAGCTGATTCTTGAGCTGCATCTGCCGCTGAATCCGGCGCAGATCATCATGTATCTCAACCGTGACCCGAACATCTGGTCACATGTGCCGGATATTATTCATAATTTTAATGTATCGGCCATCGTCTGCACCTCGGATCGTGCGGCGGTCGAGACAGTTGAGCGCCTGCGGCTGGCCGGCTTCCGCGTGCCGGAGGATATTTCGGTTGCGGCCATCGTCAGCGGCGAGGCAACGCGCCACCCGGGCTTCTCCTTTACGCACCTTTCGCTCGGCAATAACACCGTGGAAGAGGAGCTGCGCAAGCTTTTGCTGCGCGCGGTGTCAACGGATGAGTATGTGGATGTTCTCATTCCCTACAGTCCGGTCGTGCGCGGGCAGAGCACCGCCGCGCCGCGCTTTGACCCGACACAGAAGAAGCTGGTCATCATGCTCCACCTGAAGAACCATCCGTCGCTGCGCATTGTGCGCGCCGGCTTTTTGAATCGCATCCAGCAGATGGGCTATCAGGCGGAGGTTGTCGGCATTGAAGGCGATAACCCGCAGGAGTATTTTGCCGCGCTTGAGCAGCTTGCCAATGAGCCGATCGACGGCCTTGTGTCCTGGCTTTCCGCGCCGGGGGTGTTTGAGCGCTTCCGGCGGCGCGGGATTCCGGTCGTTTCGCTCCACAGCCCCTCGCGCAAGGCCGAGGGCTATGGCGAGAAGGCACGAATCTCGGCCGATCCGGTGAAGATCGCAGAGGAGGTTGCAACGTATTTTGCGGCGCGCCTGCATGACAGAACCGGCGCGCTGGCCGTTTCGCAGAGTGGCGACAATATGCTTGAGTCAACTATTACGCAGGCGCTGATCGAGAAAATGCGCGAAAAATGCCCGAATATCACAGTGCGGCACGATTTTGACTTTGTCGATCAGGACTGTACGCAGATGCTGACGGATTACATCCGCAAAACGCCCGAGCTGCTGGGCGTATTTACGACGGCCGGCTTTGCATGCGTCAACTGGGCTGAGGCAAAGCGCGCAGCCAACCGGCGTGAGCTGCTGCTGGTCGGCACGGACTATTCGGATGAGAGTATTCATCTTGTCGAGACCGGCGAGGTGGGCGCGTTCATTGCGCAGCCGCTGTATGAGGAGGGGCAGATGGGCGTTGTGGCGCTCGACGCGATTTTGCGCGGCAATCCGTTTCCGGCGTCCTGTACGCTTGATGCGCCGCTGGTCACGCGCGAGAATCTGGAGAAATACCGCAGACTTTTGCAGGACGTGAAAAACTGGTACGCCTGAGCGGTGTGGGAGTTGTGCGTTCCTCTCATCCGGCAGGGAAGACGGGAGAAGATGCTTCCGTCAAGCCGGACTGCGATTTTTGCTTTTTTGTGCGCATCAGGAAAAAACAGGCAGTGAACCGGATGGTTCACTGCCTGCGTTCATATGCGGCGAATAACCGCAAACAATTTGTCTTGAGCTTTGATTTTGACGTGTTCTACGCTTCAGTTTTCTCTTTTTATCGCAAATGAAGTCTGGTTAAAAATAAGTGATAAGTGATGCAGCTGCGCTGTGATAGGTGATGCGATGCGTTCTGCCACGCGCCGAAGGCGCGCATCACAGGCGAAGCCTGCATCACGCACAACGTGCGCATCGTGTTCCGCAAGGAACGCATCACGCAAAAAAGTCTCTTTTGTCTTATGACAAAAGAGACTTTTTTGTTGGTGGAGCTGAGGGGAATCGAACCCCTGTCCGAAAACAACTTGACCGGACTTTCTTCGGGCGTAGTTTGTTATTTACATTCCCGCACCGGCGCGTGAACAAACACACTCGACGGTTTGGTAGAGTCATGATGCATGGGCGAGGCAACTCTTACCCGCCGCACGTTCGCCACTCAGATCACACCCTGTCCCAGCTCGTGGCCCTTCTGGGGAGGATGGGCGCCTAATTAGGCAGCCAGAGCAACGTAATCGTTGTCAGTTAATTTAAAAAATTGCCCGGTTTAAGGAGGTCAGACACCTCCGCCCGCTTATCCGGCCTCACTGCCCCCGTCGAAACCAGTACAGCCCCGTATTGCCGGCGCATATGCGCCGGAGGGAAGTCAGACTCTTGTTGCTCTGATCATGAGCTTCATGGGAAGAAGCTTCGCCACGAAGCGGTAGAACTTGTTAAATGCCGTCGGCGTGTAGAACGTCCGGCCGCGGCTTGCCGCCCTGAGTGTTCCGGAAACGACACGTACCGGATCACACCATGGAATGTTTCCAAACAGCGAATGGTCGTTTGCTGCGTCAAAAAACTCGGTCTGCATCGGCCCCGGGCAGACGGCGGTTGCCGTAATGCCGCGGCTGCGCAGCTCGTCTGCGATGCCGCCGGTAAAGGCGGAAACGTAGGACTTGGACGCGCTGTAGACCGTCATGCGCGGTGTGGGACAAAAGGCGGCAATCGAGGAGACGTTGATGACCTGCGCGCCAGCCGTCATGTGCGGCAGAACGACCTGTGTCACCATGGTCAGCGCGCGGACATTGAGATCGACCACGCGCATGAGATCGGCGCTTGCCTCGGTGCCAAGTGCGCCGACTGCGCCGCAGCCCGCGTTGTTGACGAGCACGCGCACATCCGGCTTTTCAGATGCCAGCCGATCAGCAAGCGCCTGAAAGCTTTCGGGCTTTGACAGATCAAGCCCAATGCAGACAAAGCGCGTCGGTGCAAGTGCGTCGGCAAGCGCGGCAAGGCGCTCGGTTCTGCGCGCGATCAGCCAGAATTCGTCGATATCCTGCCTTGCGGCGACAAGCTGGCGCGTGAATTCCGCGCCCAGACCGGCAGATGCGCCGGTGATGATGGCAATGGTCATCCGCGTCCGTAGGGGTCACGGAGCTTATCCGGCTCGGGATACTCCTCACCCTGTGTATCGACGCTGATGGAGGCGATCTTCTGCTCATCCAGCGGACGATCCTGTGCATTTGTGCGGACTGCCGCGATCTGATCGACAACGTCCATGCCCTCAAGCACCTTGCCAAAGGCGGCGTACTGGCCGTCCAGGAATTCGCCGTCGGCGTGCATGATGAAGAACTGGCTTCCGGCGGAGTTGGGCGCCTGTGCGCGTGCCATCGACAAAATGCCGCGCTTGTGCGAGATGTTGTTGGTGCGCACGCCGTTGAGCTTGAACTCACCCTTGATGCAGTAGCCGGGGCCGCCCATGCCGGTGCCGTTGGGGCAGCCGCCCTGGATCATAAAGCCGGAGATGACGCGGTGGAAGATCAGGCCGTTATAAAAGCCCTTATTTGCAAGAGAGATGAAATTGCGCACGCTCTGCGGCGCCTTTTCGGGGTAGAGCTCACAGACGATCCTGCCGCCGTTTTCCATGGTAATGGTTGCAATGGGATTTGCCATTTGGTTACCTTCCTTTCATTGCGCGGTCGATCTGACGCTTTGCGTCCTTGATGGCCGCGTCCTCACGCTTGTCGTACAGCTTCTTGCCCTTACACAGGCCAACCTCAACCTTGACCAGTGAGCCGCGGAAATAGACCGAAAGCGGGATGAGCGCATAGCCGTCCTGCTTGACACGGCCAAACAGACGCATGATCTCACGCTTGTGCATCAGCAGCCGTCTGGGGCGAAGCGGTTCCTTATTAAAAATGTTGCCCTGTTCATATGGCGCGATGTGCATCTGGCGGATGAACAGCTCACCGTCCTTGACCTGGCACCACGCCTCTTTCAGACTGAGCATACCGGCGCGGACGGATTTGACCTCGGTTCCGGAAAGCTCGATACCGGCCTCGAATTTTTCCTCGACGAAATACTCGTGATAGGCCTTCTGGTTTCTTGCGACGATTTTGATCGCGTCGCCGGACATCGTGCATCCCTCCCCGCGTCAAACTTTAACCATATTATATCACGTCTGTCAAGCCCGCAAACGCGTACCGTTGCGGGCGATCAGACAGCGGGACAGGGGAAGAAAGTGGCGGTTGCAATTGCCGTCCTGTCATGATATAATAAAACAAAAGTTCGAAAAAGAAACGCTGCACAGATTGTGCGGGCTTTGGGCGAAAAATATGCCGGAAGCCGCCGCACGCTGTCCGGCGCGGGAAAAGGAAGGGGCGGGCATGCGCGAACGGAATGTACCGATTCAGATGATCGCACACTGTGATGCGGACGGCTCGATGCAGCCGCTGCGCTTTCGATTTGAAGACCGCGACCATATGCTGCACACGGTGCAGATTGCGCAGGTGCTGGACAGCCGCCGTGTGGAATACGTGGGGATTGAGGCGTTTATCTACCTGTGCAAGGCGGTGCTGCACGGAGAAGAGCGCCTGTTTGAGCTGAAATATACCGTCAGGACACACCGATGGGTTTTGTTTCAGGAGATACGATAATGGCAGAACGTATTGTTTTTCATATTGATGTCAACAGCGCCTTTCTCTCATGGACGGCGGCGTGGCGCGTCCATGTACAGGGGGAAGCGCTCGATCTGCGAACCGTTCCGTCTGTGATTGCAGGCGACAAAAAATCGCGCCACAGCATCATACTGGCCAAAAGCGCGCCTGCGAAAAAATACGGCATCCAGACGGGCGAGCCATTGGGAAAAGCGCTGGAAAAATGTCCGTCGCTGGTGGTGGCCGAGCCGGACTATGAGCTTTATGTACAGGCGTCGCGGCGCATGATCGCGCTGCTGCATGAATACTCCCCAAACGTTGAGCAGTTTTCCATCGATGAGGCGTGGGTCGATATGACCGGCACCGAGGGGCTCTTCGGTGCGCCGGTCATGGCGGCAAACCGGCTGCGTGAGCGCTTTCGGCAGGAGCTGGGCTTTACGGTGAATATCGGGATTTCGTCCAATAAGCTTCTGGCCAAGATGGCGGGAGATTTTGAAAAGCCGGATAAGACGCACACGCTGTTTCCGTCCGAAATTCCGAAGAAGCTCTGGCCGCTTCCGGTGGGTGAGCTGTTCATGGTCGGGCGCAAAACCGAACAGAAGCTGCGTCTGATGGGAATCTGCACGATCGGCGCGCTGGCGCAGACAGATCCTGCTTTTCTGCGGAAAAAGCTTGGAAAGCAGGGGCAGATCATCTGGCAGTTTGCAAACGGACGCGACGCGGGCGTGGTGCGCCCCGAGGCCGAGGCCAATAAGGGCTATGGAAACTCGTTTACCACGCCGCGTGATGTGACGGACAGGGGATATGCCTATCAGACACTGCTTTCGCTGTGTGAAACGGTCGGGATGCGTCTGCGCCGCGACGGACAGGCGGGCGGCTGCATCTGTGTGCAGCTGCGCACCAGCGGCTTTGCAGACAGCTCGCGCCAGAGCCGCCTGCCGACGGTGACGAATGTCACGGCAGAGCTGTACCGGCATGCCTGCTCGGTTTTCGATCAGCTCTGGGACGGAAAAACGCCGCTGCGCCAGCTTGGCGTGCAGGTCACGCAGCTGAGCACCTCCGGCTGTCGACAGTACAGCCTGTTTGAGCAGCAGGATTATGCGCGGATGGAGAAGCTGGACTCGGCGGTCGACTCCATCCGCAAAAAATACGGCGAGGAGTCCATCATCCGCGCGACGTTTCTTTCAGGTGAGACAAAAAGCATGGCAGGCGGCCTTTCCAAAGAGCGCCGGACGGGCATGACGAAGCCGGTCTGAGCGCAGACGGGAAATTATTTTCCATTTCAGGAAAACAGTGCTTGCATATTCAGTCCGTATCCGCTATAATCGACATATGACGGAAACAAACGGTGTGGCGTTCTAAAATCTCCACGCCGTGGCATACTAGCCTCAGACCCGAGAAAGGATATGGGCGAAATGAAAGTGAAATTCAACATCACCGGCATGACCTGTGCCGCGTGCAGCGCACGTGTAGAAAAGGTCGCCTCCGGTGTGGCGGGCGTCCGCTCGGCGGCAGTCAACCTGATGGCAGGGACGATGCTGGCAGACTTTGACGAAAACAAAACCAGTGCGCAGATGATCATTGATGCCATTGTGGAAAACGGCTATGGGGCATCGGTTGCACAGGCAGGCCCCTCGCGCCGCAACCGCGCGCAGGAGCAGGCGCTGGCACAGATGAAAAAGCGCATTCTTGTTTCGGCGGTTTTTCTGCTTGCACTGATGTATGTGTCGATGGGGGAGATGGTTGGTCTTCCGATGCCGCATATTTTCCACGAGGGAATGAAGGGCTTTTTCATCAAGGCGGCGGCTGAGATTGTGCTGCTGCTTCCCATTCTGATCGTCAACCGCGTTTTCTTCACCAGCGGCTTTACCAAGCTGCTGCACGGCGCGCCGAATATGGATACGCTGGTTGCCATCGGTTCGGCGGCGGGCATTATCTACAGCCTGTATGCCATTGTGGCCGGACTGACGCATGATCTTTACTTTGAGTCCTCCGGCATGATTCTGACACTGGTCACGCTGGGCAAATTCTTTGAAACGCGCGCGCGCGGCAAGACCGGCCAGGCAATCGAGCGGCTGATGGATCTTTCACCCAAGACGGCGGTCGTCCGGCGTGCGGACGGAGAGGTCGAGATACCGGTGGAAGAGGTCGCGGTGGGCGATCTGGTTGTGGTGCGCCCGGGCGGGCGCATTCCGGTGGACGGTGTGGTCGAATCCGGCAGCTCTGCGGTGGATGAAAGCGCACTGACAGGTGAGAGCCTGCCGGTTGAAAAAAAGCAGGGCGACCGTGTGGCAGCCGCCACGATCAACAAAACGGGCTATCTCTGCTTCCGCGCAGATAAAGTCGGTGAGGACACCACGCTTGCGCAGATCATCCGACTGGTTGAGGACGCGGGCGGGTCAAAGGCGCCCATCGCGCGCCTGGCCGACAGGATCGCCGGTGTATTTGTGCCGGTCGTCATGGCCATTGCGGCGATTGCTGCCATCGTCTGGCTGCTGCTGGGTGAGAGCGTGTCCCATGCGCTGAGCACCGGCATTTCGGTGCTGGTCATTTCCTGTCCCTGTGCGCTGGGGCTGGCAACGCCGGTTGCCATCATGGTGGGAACCGGACGCGGGGCTGAGCAGGGCGTACTGATCAAATCTGCCGAGTCACTTGAGCTTTTGCACAAGGTCGGCGCGGTCGTGATGGACAAGACCGGAACGCTGACACAGGGGCGTCCTGCCGTGACCGATATTCGCGCAAACGGTATCCCAGAGCAGGAGCTGCTGCGCATCGCAGCAGCGTTGGAGCGGCCGTCTGAGCATCCGCTGGCTGAGGCCATTGTGACGCGGGCGAGCGAGCTTGCGCTCACGGTACCGGCAGTGACAGATTTTCTTGCGATTTCCGGACGCGGCGTTTCGGCGCAGCTGGACGGCACGGCGTATCTGGCGGGCAACCGCGCACTGATGCAGGAGCACGGCATTGACGTGCCCGCTGCCGCGGAATTTGCCGCACAGGGCAAAACGCCGCTCTATTTTGCGTCTGCTGACGGCCGGTTCTTGGGCGTGATCGCCGTTGCCGACGTGGAAAAGCCGACCTCGCGCCAGACGGTGCAGGAGCTTACCAGACGCGGCATGGACGTGATTTTGCTGACTGGTGACAATGAGACAACAGCAAACGTCATCGCAAAGCGGCTGGGTATCTCACGCGTCATTTCGGGCGTGATGCCCGCCGATAAGGAGCGCATCATCCGCGAATTGCAGGCCGAGGGCAAGCTGGTCGCCATGGTCGGTGACGGCGTGAACGATGCGCCGGCGCTGACGCGGGCAGATGTGGGCATTGCCATCGGTGCAGGGACGGATGTCGCGCTTGAGTCGGCTGACGTTGTGCTGATGCACTCAGACCCGATGGACGTGGTACGTGCGATCGATCTCAGCCGCGCCGTGATCCGCAATATCAAAGAGAATCTGTTCTGGGCATTTTTCTACAACTCACTGGGTATTCCCATTGCAGCGGGCGTGCTTATCCCGCTGGGCATTCGCCTCAGCCCGATTATCGGTGAGGCGGCGATGAGCATGAGCTCGGTGTGTGTGGTGACAAACGCGCTGCGTCTGCGGTTCTTCAAGCCGAAGAATCTGCCTGCGCCGCAGCCGTCCTGTACGGAAGCTTGTGCTGTAAAAGCTGAAAATAACATGAAACTGACAGAAAAACAGGAGGAAACAGATATGACAACGACGATCCATGTTGAGGGTATGATGTGCGGCCATTGCAAGGCGCACGTGGAAAAGGCGCTGCTGGCAGTTGCGGGCGTTACGGCGGCGACGGCTGATCTTGAGAGCAAGACGGCTACGGTCACGGGCGATGCAGACCGCGCGGCGCTGGTCGCGGCAGTCAAGGAAGCCGGCTACGAGGCCGAGTGAGGTAAATAGCAGAAATCTCCCGCATGGAACCCATGCGGGAGATTTGTTTCGCGACGG
>CAZPYW010000039.1:0-11861 GCA_964590095.1 uncultured Oscillospiraceae bacterium
GGAAAAGCGCGCCACAATTCTCCGGCCGGAAAGAAAAAAGAATTTTCCTTTTATTATGAAGTATGCTATACTGGTATCAGAATCCCGAAATCGTCTTATATTGCCGCATGAAAATAAAAAACCGATGGAGGCACGAGCTATGAACGAACACGCATATCAGGAATATCAAAGCTGGCTTCAGCACGCCAAGGGCGAGATCCTGGATGAGCTGAGGGCCATGGAGGGAAACGACGCGCTGATCGAGCAGCGCTTTGGTCACAGGCAGACCTTTGGCACGGCGGGCATCCGCAGCGTCATGGGCGCCGGTATTGCCAATCTCAACGACTACACCGTCCGTCAGGCGGCGCGCGGCCTTGGCGCGTATCTGGCACAGGAGGACGGAGAAAAAACATGCGCCATTGGCTATGACTGCCGCCACAACTCGCGCCGCTATGCCGAGATCTGCGCGGCTGCGCTGGCCGAGTCCGGCGTACACGTCTATGTCTATGACCGGCTGTGTCCCACGCCGATGCTCTCCTTTGCCGTGCGCCATCTGCATTGCAGCGCCGGTATCGTCATCTCTGCCAGCCACAACACCAAGGAGTATAACGGTCTGAAATGCTATGGCCCCGACGGCGGCCAGATGACCGAGATCCCCGCGGGCAAGGTCTCGGCCGCAATTGAGACCATCGACCTTTTTGCGCCCGAGCAGCTGACCTTTGCCGAAGCTATGGAAAAGGGTCTGGTCGAGTGGATGCCCGATCAGGTGTGGCAGGATTATTATGCCCGCATCCGGCAGGAGGCCATCGCGCCCGAATCTGTCGCGCAGGCAAAGCTGCGCGTGGTCTATTCCCCGCTGTGCGGCGCGGGCGGCGAGCCGGTGCGCGAGATTCTTGGCCGTCTTGGCGCCGAGGTACACGTCCCTGCCTCGCAGGAAAAGCCCTCCGGCGATTTTGAGACCTGCCCCAATCCCAATCCCGAAAATGATCGGGCATTTGATGAAAACTACCGGCTGGCCGCCGCGGTCAAGCCCGATCTGATTCTGGCAACCGACCCCGACTCTGACCGCATTGCAGCGGCAATTCCGCTGCCCGACGGCAGCTTCCGCAAGTTCTCGGGCAATGAGATGGGCTGTATGCTGCTGGACTATATCCTCTCCGGCATGAAAAAGGCCGGCAAGCTCCCCGCTGCGCCGGTTGCCGTCAAGAGTATTGTCTCGACACCGCTGGCTGACCGCGTTGCCGCCGCGCACGGCTGCCAGATGCGCACCGTTCTGACCGGCTTTAAGTACATCGGCGGCGTGATTCTTGAGCTGGAGGAGGCCGGCCATCCGGAGGATTACGTGCTCGGCTTTGAAGAGAGCTGCGGCTATCTCAAGGGCACCTATGCCCGCGATAAGGACGCCGTGATCGCCGCGATGCTGATCTGTGAAATGGCCGCCGCGCACAAGCTGGCCGGACGGACACTGGGCGAGGTCATGGACGGGCTGTATGCGCAGTACGGCTTCTTTGCAACAGGACTGGAAAACATTCTCTTCACCTCGGATGCGCAGAAGGCGCACTGCATGGAGCTGATGGAGCAGCTGCGCCGTCAGCCGCCCAGAGAAATCGCGGGCTTTGCCGTCACCGCCGTGTCCGACTTCCGCGCCGGTGTTACCACCAGCTGCGCCGACGGCACGCAGACGCCGACCGGTCTGCCGAAGGAAAACATGGTCGTTTTGACGCTGGGCGAAAACGGACGCGTCATCCTGCGTCCCTCCGGCACTGAGCCGAAGATCAAGTTCTATTTTACCGCCTGCGCAGACAGCATGGCGCGCGCCGAGGAGATGATCGCGGCGCTGACCGCCGCAATGCGCGAAATGCTCTGAGACAGGAGGCACCGCGGCACCGAAGCTGCATTTCCGGTGCGGCGGCTGCGCAAACGCGGCTCCTTGCCGCGCAAAGAATGTACAAAAGGAGTTTACAGATATGAAGCAGCAGGAACCGGTGCTTGTCATTATGGCCGCCGGTATGGGCAGCCGCTTTGGCGGTCTGAAGCAGATGACGCCGGTGGATGATGAGGGCGATTTTATCATTGATTTTTCGCTGTATGACGCATGGTGCGCAGGCTTTCGCCGCGTGGCGTTTGTAATCAAGCCCGAGATGGAGGAGGCCTTTCGCGCCCAGATCGGCCACCGGATTGAGCCGTTCTTCCACGTGGACTATGTCCACCAGACCTACGCCTGTATCCCCGACGGCTGCGCCGTCCCCGCAGGACGCACGCGCCCGCTTGGCACGGGGCACGCCGTGGCGTGCTGCCGCGATGTGATCGACGGGCCGTTTGCCGTGATCAACGCCGACGATTATTACGGCCGCAGCGCATATGAGACGATCTATCGGTTTTTGACCGAAAACGACGAGGAAAGCTGCTATGCCATGGTGGGCTATCGGCTGCGCAACACCGTGACCGAAAACGGTTCGGTTGCGCGCGGCGTGTGTCAGATCGAAAACGGTCTGCTGCAGGACATCACCGAGCGGACAAAAATTTTCAAGCGCGGTGCGGACGCAGCCTACACCGAGGACGGCGAGACGTTTGTCCCGCTGGCGGGCGAGACCATCGTGTCGATGAATTTCTGGGGCTTTACGCACAAGATGATGCAGGCGCTCTGGGCGCAGCTGCCGCAGTTCATGACCGAGACGCTGTCGCAAAACCCCGAGAAGGGCGAGTTCTATCTGCCGACGGCGGTACACATGCAGCTGGCAGACGGCGCGGCGCAGGTGCGCGTGCTGCCGTGTGAAGAGGTCTGGTACGGCGTGACGTACCACGACGATCTGCAGACCGTGGTGGATGCCGTGCGCGCCATGAAGCAAAGCTGCAAGTATCCAAAGCAGCTGTGGGACAGGTAGCGCTGTCCGGCTGACCGGCTTGCGCAGGTTTTCTGCGCGCCGCTGTAACACGCAAAAATCCTCCCTGTGTGCAGAGCACAGGGAGGATTTGCTGTTTTGCAGGGGCACTTCGTGCCGCCCGTCTTACTGCTGTAAAAAGTCGATCAGCTCGGTGCTGATATTGTCCTAGTGATAGAGGAACAGTACCATGTCCAGACCGCGCTCGGCCACAAGCGTCGAAAGATCTGCGTCCTCCTGATAGTTGCGCGGGTCAATGACGTTGACCTCACGGAAGATCGCGGTAAAATAGTCCAGCATGGGGTTCTGGTATGAGTCCTTCAGAATCAAAACGGCCTGATTTTCGGGCGCATTGGGGTTTTCCACGCGCAGATACCCCAGATTGTGTGTCAATCCCGCGCGACAGATGCAACCCAGCACCGCGCCGCAGCTGCACGAGAAGGCGTTTTTCGGCAGCTAAAAGGGCCGCCCGATGGGCGGCCCTTTTGAACTTGTTTCTTATCTGGACAGGAAGAACATCAGCGTGAAGAGCAGCGTGATGATCCAGGTGCCAAGGTTGACCTCCTTGATCTTGCCGGTGAAGATCTTGATGAACACATACGAGATCAGACCGAACGCGATACCATAGGAGATGTTGTAGGAGAACGGCATCATTGCCATCGTCAGGAACGCGGGGACAGCCTCTGCCGGATCGCCCCACTCGATGCCGCGCACGCCGCCGATCATGAGAATGCCGACGTAGACCAGCGCAGCAGCCGTTGCGCACGACGGAATCAGCGCCGCAACCGGTGCAAGGAACATGGCAATCAGGAACATACCCGCCGTGACCATCGAGGCAAGGCCGGTACGGCCGCCCTCAGCAACGCCAGCCGAGGATTCCACAAAGGTGGTGACGGTGGAGGTGCCGCAGACCGAGCCGAAGCAGGTGGCAATGGCGTCAGCCAGCATGGCCTTTTCCATGTTGGGGACATCGCCCTCGGGCGTGAGCATGTTGCCGGCGGAGCAGGCACCATAGAGCGTACCCAGGGTGTCGAACATATCGACCATGCAGAAGGCCAGCATCGTGGTCAGGAACGTGACGATGAAGCTGCCCATGCCGTTGGCTGCAATCCATGCGCTGTAGTCCAGACCGTCGGTGAAGACCTTAGCCACAGACATGCTGAAGAAGTCCTTAAACGGCTGCAGGATGTTCATATTCAGCGAGGCCTGTACGGAATCGGCGTAGAAGTTGCCGATGGTTGCAAAGCCGAGGATGTAGTAGACAGCGGCTGCGCCGAGAATGCCCCAGAACACAGCGCCCTTGACCTTTCTCTTGGACATCGCGCCGATGGCGATGATGGCGAAGATGGTCACGAGCAGCGGCATGATCTGTGCCCAGGTCACGCTGTCGTTAAAGGCGATGTTGAACGAGTGCAGATCGACCAGCGTTGAATCGCTGTTGACGATGATGCCCGCATTCTGCAGGCCAAGGAACGCGATGAACAGGCCGATACCGGCGGAGATCGCCGCCTTGACGGTCTTGGGGATGGCCTCAAAGATCATCTTGCGCAGGCCGGTGACCGTCAGCAGGATGAAGACGATGCCGTCAACCAGAACCATGACCAGTGCGTTTGCATAGCTGAAGCCCATGCCGACGCAGACGGAATAGACGAAGAATGCGTTCAGACCCATGCCGGACGCCTGTGCCAGCGGCAGATTGGACAGCAGACCGATCAGAACCGTGCCGACCACGGCAGACAGGGCGGTTGCGATATAGATCGCGCCGTAGCTGACGCCAAGGACGTCTGTACCGTCACCAAAGGGATTTGCGAACATGTTGGCATTGACCATGAGGATGTACGCCATCGCCATGAAGGTCGTAATGCCTGCCATGACCTCGGTACGAACGGTCGTACCGTGCTCTTTCAGGTGAAACCTCTTTTCCATGAAAACTCTCCTTTTCTGTTTTCGCCGTCCGATACTCCCACGCGGGCGGCGTTCTCTGGCGTTATCATAGCATACGTCCCAGACGCTTTGCAAGCCCGCGCCGCCCCCGCCGGCTGCCCTGCGCGGGGCGCATTTTCGCCTCTTTTCTGTCACGCAGACGGACGAACCCGCCATTTTCTGCGCGCAGGCTGTAGAGTTTCAACTTTTTCTCTTGATTTCGCCCATGTCGAAAGTTTTCTGTTTTGCCTTAAAAACAGTTTGATTTTCAATACCATTTGTGTATTTTGCTCAATTACGCTACCCAAGAGCTGTCCATTTTTCACAATTTCCGGCACTTTCTGCCATATGTCCGACGGCCGCCTCCTGCATGTCCACAAAGTACCACGCCGTGCTGTCCGCGTTGTCGCGCCAGATCGGCATCCCCACCATCAGACGCTCCAGCGTCTGCGGCGTGCGTCCCAGCACGCGGTTCATGATCTGCGCGAAGGCTGCGCGCGTCAGCGGCGCGTCCGGACAGAAATACGTGCCGTCAAAGTCCATAACCCAGCCGTTTCCCGCGGAAAAGCTGATCTCCAGTGCCTGCCAGCCCGCCGCCAGCTCCGGCAGTGCGGCACAGGCCGCCTGCGTGCCTTCCACGCGCGTCAGCACCAGCGCAAGTGTGCTGCCGCTGACCGGCTCATCGGGGCGGAACGTGCCGTCCGCGTAGCCGTATAAGAGCTCCAGCTCCGTCACCGCCGTCACCGCGTGATAGCTCCACGCATTTGGCGGCACATCGGAAAAGCAGGTACAGCGCGTATCCAGCTCTGCGCGCGTCTCCTCGTCCACCATCCGGTAGAGCACCTGCGCCAGCTGCGCGCGCGTGAGCGGCTCGTCCGGCCGGAGTGTCCCATCCGGAAAGCCGCAGAGATAGGGTTCATGCCAGACGGCGTCCTCTGCCGCCGCGCACGGCGCGAGCATAAGCAGAAGCAGCGCAAAGGCCAACAGCTGTGTGAGTTGTCGTTTCATTGGTAATCCCTCCCGCGTGCATTTTGCCACAGGCGGGCGCGGTCATTTTGTCATAATTTTGCCCGCGGAAAGAAAAATCTCTCCGCGGGCGTGAAGCGCATATCCATCCGGCGCTGTACGGCTGTTTACTTTTTCAGTGCTTCCCACTCGGCTGCGCCGTCGATGGCGTTCAGCTGCATGTGGAAATGAACCGTCTGGCCGGCCTCGATGTATTTTAGCGACCCATCCGCGCGTGCGGCGGGGCGGCCGTCGGGATAGCAGTTGCCGGGCTCGAGGCCCATGACATAGTCCTGATAGCCCATCATCTTCCACTGCGTCAGGCGGTCAAGCGTGGCGGTGTCAAAGCGGATGGCAAGTCCCTTGGCGATGTCGGGGTTGTAGATGGCGGCAAGGCCGTCGATTCCGGCAAAATCGTGGAAGTAGCACTGCTCCTCAAACCCGGGCGTGGGCGGGATGACCTTATTCCACGTGGCAAGATCCTTTGCCGCGTGCTCATTGCGCGCCACGACGCCGTTTGCCGGAATGTAAAGCTCGGCGTTTTCACTCAGCAGGGGATAGCCCATGTTCATGTGGTACAGCAGCATCAGCGGGCTTCTGCTGTCGGCGTGGTTTGTCACCGCGTCGTCGATGCAAAGCTCATTGCGATCCTTGCGCACGGTGATGGTCCGCACCAGCTCAAGCTTGCGGCCGAAAATCTGCGCCTGACGGATGTGGGCGCGCAGCCAGATCTTCTCCTCGTCCTCATCCCAGTAGATGCGTTCGGCGGGCTGATTGCCGATGCGTCCGTGCAGACCAAGCTCCTCGCCCTCATCCACACATGCGCCGCCCAGATAGTCAAGGCCGCACGTGGTAAACAGGCCGCAGGTAAAGCTCTTCAGCCAGCCTGCGCCGCGGTCATCGTAATAGGCCGGCGCCGTATAGCCGCCAACGGAAAAATAGCTGAAATTGTCGCCCTTAAAGCTCAGGCGGCTGATGTCGGCGCAGCGATCGGCGCTGACGGTAAACTCCAGTCCTCTGCCGTTTCGAACCTGGAACAGGCGCATCCCGTCGCCGCGTCCGCCGACCAGACGAACCTCTTCCACGCCCATGATCTGGCTCTCGTGTCCGTAGTATGCTTCGCGCATGATAGTTCCTCCTCAAATTCGGCGCTGCGCGCCGTTGATTTCCGATTCCATTGTATCACGTGCCGTGTATAATTGCAAAAAGAATCGAACGGAACGCGCAGATCAGTGCTCTCACGCTGGAAAATGTACAAAAGGTATGCTATACTGTAGATTGGAATGATTTTGACCGTACAAAGGAACGGAACCGATATGAAGAAGCTTCTGGAACAACTCAAACCATACCGAAAAGAGGCCATTCTTGCGCCGCTGTTCAAGCTCCTGGAGGCGGGGCTTGAGCTGCTCATCCCGCTGATCGTGGCAGCCGTCATCGACCGCGGCGTTGCACAGGGGCAGACCGGCTATATTGTCCGGATGGGGCTTTTGATGGCGGGGCTTGGTCTGGCCGGTCTTTGCGCAGCGGTCACGGCGCAGTATTTTGCGGCAAAGGCCGCCGTCTGCTCGGTCTCACAGCTGCGGCGGGCGCTGTTTGCGCACCTGCAATGCCTTTCGTATACACAGCTTGACACGCTGGGCGTGCCCACAATGCTGACGCGTCTGACCAGTGACATGAATCAGGTGCAGTCCGGCGTCAATCTGACGCTGCGGCTGCTGCTGCGCTCGCCCTTCGTCGTCTTTGGCGCGATGCTGATGGCCTTTACCATCGACACACGCGCTGCGCTGGTGTTTGTCTGCGTCATCCCGCTTCTGGGCGTGGTCGTCACGGCCATCATGCTCATCACCATCCCGCTCTATCGCCGCGTGCAGAGCCGCCTTGACCGCGTGCTCAGCAAAACGCGCGAAAATCTGACCGGCGTGCGCGTTCTGCGTGCGTTCGGCGCGGAGGACAGCGAAAAGGCCGCCTTTGATGCGCGGACACAGGAGCTGATGCAGGGGCAGACACATGTCGGGCGCATCTCGGCGCTGCTCAATCCGCTGACATATGTGATCGTGAACCTTGGCATTGTGGCGCTGCTGCGCACGGGCGCGCTTCAGGTAGACGGCGGCACACTGAGCCAGGGCGACGTGATCGCGCTGTACAACTACATGTCACAGATTCTGGTCGAGCTGATCAAGCTGGCCAATCTCATCCTGAACATCACCAAATCGGTTGCCTGCGCCAACCGCATCCAAAGCGTGATGGAGCTTCCCGCCGCCGACACCGGCGCTGCGTCGCTTCCCGCGCTGGACACGGCTGCACCGGCGGTGCAGTTTGAAAACGTGGCGCTGCGCTATGCGGGCGCAGGCGAGGACGCGCTGCACGGCGTCAGCTTTACCGCCCTGCGCGGACAGACCATCGGCATCATCGGCGGCACGGGCTCGGGCAAGACCTCGCTTGTGAATCTGATCCCACGCTTTTACGACGCATCACAGGGGCGCGTTTCGGTCTTTGGCGCGGACGTCCACGACTGGCCGCTGGATGCGCTGCGCCGGCAGATCGGCGTGGTGCCGCAGAAGGCGCTGCTGTTCCGCGGGACAATTCTGGAAAACCTCCTCTGGGGCGATGAAAGCGCACCGCTTGACGCGGTTGCCGACGCACTTGTGACCGCACAGGCCATGGAGATCGTGGAAAGCCGCGAAAACGGCCTTGAGGCCGAAATTGAACAGGGCGGGCGCAATCTCTCCGGCGGCCAGCGCCAGCGGCTGAGCATTGCGCGCGCGCTGGTGCGCAAGCCCCAAATTCTGATTCTGGACGACAGCGCCTCGGCGCTGGACTATGCGACCGACGCGGCGCTGCGCCGCGCGCTGCGTGAGCTGCCCGAGCGGCCAACCGTCTTTATCGTCTCTCAGCGTACCGCGTCCATCCGACACGCAGACTGCATTCTGGTGCTGGAGGACGGCGTGATCGTGGGACAGGGCACGCACGCACAGCTGCTGGAAGGCTGCCCTGTCTATCGGGAAATCCACGACTCCCAGTATCAAAAGGAGGGCGCGTAATGAAAGATGATCGCCAGCTCCGGACGCTCCGGCGCGTGCTTTCCTATCTGCGCGCAGACTGGGCGCTGCTTCTGCTGTGTCTGCTTCTGGCCGCCGCCAGCGTGGCCGGTACGCTTTATATCCCCATTCTGGTTGGTGACGCCATCGACTGTATCGTGGCGGCGGGCGCGGTCGATTTTGCCGCCGTGGCGCAGCTGACGCTGCGCGCAGCGCTGCTTGCGCTTGCGGTTGCCGCGGCGCAGTGGCTGCTCAGCGCGCTGAGCAACCACCTGACGTTCCGCGTGGTGCGCGACGTGCGGCGCGAGGCGTTTGCGCATATTCAGGTGCTGCCGCTCTCGTTCCTTGACGCGCACCCGGGCGGCGAGCTGGTCAGCCGCGTGATCGCAGACGTCGATCAGTTTGCCGACGGCCTGCTGATGGGCTTTACACAGCTGTTTACCGGCGTACTGACCATTGTGGGAACGCTTGGCTTCATGCTGCGCATTGACTGGCGCATTGCGCTGGTTGTCGTGGTGCTCACGCCGCTCTCGCTCTTTGCGGCAAAGTTTATTGCAGGCAGGACGCACAGCATGTTTTCGCTCCAGTCTGCAACGCGCGGCGAACAGACGGCGCATCTGGACGAGATGATCGCGGGGCAAAAGGTTGTACAGGCCTTTGGCTATGCGGAAAAGAGCCTTGCGCGCTTTGATGAGATCAATGCGCGGCTGCAAAAGGCCGCGCTGCGGGCGACCTTTTTCTCCTCGCTGACCAATCCGGTCACGCGCTTTGTCAACAGCATGGTCTATGCCGCCGTGGCGCTGAGCGGCGCGCTGGCCGCCGTGGGCGGGGCGATCTCCGTCGGCGCGCTGACGACCTTTTTGAGCTATGCCAATCAGTATACCAAACCGTTCAATGAAATTTCCGGCGTTGTGACCGAGCTGCAAAACGCGCTTGCCTGCGCGCAGCGGATTTTCGCGCTGATGGATGAGCCGGCGCAGCAGCCCGACGCAGCGGAGGCCAAAACGCTGCACGAGGTATCGGGCAGCGTGCAGATGCGCGACGTGTCGTTCTCATACGTACCCGAGCGGCCGCTGATCACGCATCTGAACCTGCGCGTCAGAGCGGGCGACCATGTTGCCATCGTCGGGCCAACCGGCTGCGGCAAGACAACGCTCATTAATTTGCTGATGCGCTTTTACGACGTCAACGACGGCGAAATTGCCGTGGACGGCGAAAACATTCAGTCGCTCACGCGCAAAAGTCTGCGCGGCGCGTTCGGCATGGTGCTGCAGGACACGTGGCTGAAGGACGGCACCATCCGCGAGAATATCTGCATGGGAAAGCCCGACGCAAGCGACGCGGAAATGATCGCCGCAGCAAAGGCCGCGCACGCAGACAGCTTTATCCGCCGTCTGCCGCAGGGCTATGACACCGTCATCCATGAAGACGGGGAAAGCCTTTCTCAGGGACAGCGCCAGCTGCTGTGCATCACGCGGGTGATGCTGTGTCTGCCGCCGATGCTGATTCTGGACGAGGCGACCAGCTCAATTGACACCCGCACCGAGCTGAAAATCCAGTCGGCGTTTGCCCGCATGATGCAGGGGCGCACCAGCTTTATCGTGGCGCACCGGCTGAGCACCATCCGCGAGGCGGATGTCATTCTGGTCATGCGCAACGGCCACATCGTTGAGCAGGGCACACACGACGAGCTTCTGGCAAACGGCTGCTTCTATGCGCAGCTGTATAACAGCCAGTTTTCTGAATAGCGTTCGGTACAAAAGAACAAAAGGAGGCATTTACCGTGGCAAAAAACATTACACGCATCGTTTTGACCGGCGGCCCCGCCGCGGGCAAGACCACTCTGGTCAGCCGCATTTTGAAGGAGTTCAAGCAGGATGACGGCTGGAAGGTCATCACCATCCCCGAAACGGCCACCGATCTGATCTCGGGCTTTGGCGTCCGGCCGTTTGGAAACTGCGTTTCCATGCTGGATTTTCAGTATTTTGTCGTAGAAGATCAGCTGCATAAAGAGCGTCTGGCACTGAAAGCGGCGCAGATGGTGCCGGAGGAAAATGTTCTGGTGCTGTATGACCGCGCGCTGCTGGATGACAAGGCGTATATCAGCGACGAGGAATTTAAGCAGGTGCTTGCCAGCTTCGGCAAGACCGAGGAAGAGGTTTTGAGCGGCTATGACGCCGTTTTACATCTGGTTTCCTGCGCAAACGGCGCAGAATTTGCCTATAACTTCGGCAATGAGGCGCGGTATGAGCCGCTGGAAACGGCACGTGAGATGGACAAGCGCACGCTTGCCGCGTGGCAGGGACATCCCAATCTGCACGTGATCGACAACTCGGTGGACTTTGAGGACAAGATCCGCCGCGGTCTGCGCGCCGTGTACCAGATCATCGGCCAGAACGCCCCGATCGAAAGCAAGCACAAATATCTCATCGCCATGCCGGATGTTGCGCTTCTGGAGAAAAAATACGGCGCAACGGCGGTGGACATGATGCAGACCTATCTGCTGGAAACGAACCCACAGGTCGAGCGCCGCGTGCGTCAGCAGCGCAACGGCTCGGAATACCTGTATTTCTACACGGAAAAGCGATTTACCGATTCCGGCGCATGGGAGACCGAGCGCCCCATCTCGCCCAAGCAGTATATCCAGTATCTGATGGAGGGCGACAGCAGTCTGCACGCCGTACACAAGATCAAGTACCGGTTCAGCTTTGCACAGCAGAGCTTCTCCATTGACGTTTATCCGTTCTGCGCAGACAAGGCGATTTTGCGCGCGGCGCTCCCCATGGGACAGGAGACGGCCGCGCTCCCGCCGGAGCTGACCATTCTGGAAGAGGTCACCGGCCAGCCCGCCTATAAAAACAAAGCGCTGGCCAAAAGCCAGCTCCTGTAAAGAGAAGATGATGACGAAACGGCCGCCGAGAGGGCGGCCGTTTTGCGCTGCGTGCACAAAGGAACGGACAACGTCCGTTCCTTTGGCTTTTATGCGCTCACTGTCCCAGGGCGGTGAAGGTGACGCTGGCCTTGAAGAGGTCGC
>CAZPYW010000040.1:0-11785 GCA_964590095.1 uncultured Oscillospiraceae bacterium
ACGGCATTGGTATCCCTGAAAAGGATCTGCCGCGCCTGTTTGAGCGCTTCTACCGCGTGGACAAGGCGCGCTCGCGCGAGTCCGGCGGCACGGGTCTGGGACTTTCCATCGCAAAGGAAATTCTCAACCAGATGAAGGGCGATATCCGCATTGAATCGGTCTATGGCGAGGGAACGGATGCCATTATCACGCTCCCTGCGGCAGAGGAACAGAGCTGAAGCACAGAAGAAAGGAGCGGGCGCGATGAAACGCCGTATCATAGAGCTGGGCAAGGACGTGCTGATCGCGCTGCTGGTCGTGGCGATTCTGGCGCTGACGATTCTGGCGCTTCCCAGTGAGACGCTGACGGCAAGACCCTGGATGGCAAGACTCCTGCGCCCGTTTGCGGGCGTGCTGGGGCTGAGCCAGGCCGAGCTTACCTACACAGAAAAGGCGGTTCCTGCGCTGGACGCGGCACAGCCGCTGCGCATATCCATCCGCAATACCGCCGGACGCTACAGCTGTCAATATGACTTTGCACAGCTGGACAGTGTGTATGAGACGCTGGGCAGCGCGCTGGGACAGGCGCTGGACACGGCGCAGGAACTGACACAAACCACGCGCACAAAGCTATATACTGCGCTTGAGGCGCCAAGTGCCATGCTGTGGTATCCGGCTGTGCTTCCGGTTGAGGTGCTTGGTGCGTGGCTTGGCGTGGAAACGCAGCTGGATGCCTGTGCGGCTGAGATTCTGGCGCTGTCGATACAGGGCGAAACGGTTCGGCTGTATCTGGTGGGCGAGGAATGCTGGGTCTGCGACACGCAGATCGCGCCGGACACGCTGCTGCAAACACTCGATTCCTTCCGGCCGGACGGGAGCCGCTTTGCCTTTGAGGATGAGAGCGGGCTGTACCAGACGGTCGCGCCGCTGTCGCTGATCGCGTCGGACAGCACCAGGATTTTTACCGCCACGGCACAAAATCCGTGCGACAGCCGCTTTGTCATGGCACTGGCCACGACGATGGGCTTTAACCCCTATGGTGACACCAGCTATACCGACGCGGCGGGCAACGCGTTCTTTTCCGAGACAAGCTGCTCGCTCAGCGTTTCCGCAGCGGGAGAGCTGCACTATGAAAACAGCAGCGACACCCGTCTGAGCGCGCCGAGCGACGCGGATGAAAGCGTAATTGAGACGGCGCGAAGTCTGCTTGAGGAGCTTGGCGGGAGCGTGATGGGCAGCGCGCGGCTGTATCTTTCCAGCTTTACCCGAACGGAGGACGGCGCGGTCTGCTGCTTTGACTATGTGCTTTCCGGCGTGCCGGTTTTGCAGCAGCAGGGGCGCGAGCCGGCGGCGCGCGTGGTGTTTACAGGCGAGACGATCACCGAGCTGACGCTGCGCCTGAAGACGTATACGCTGGGCTCGCAGACGGCGGCAGTCATGCCGGCGGCGCAGGCGGCTGCAATCGTGACAAAGGGAACGCTGCTGCGCGTCTGCTATGACGATGCGGGCACGGGTGAGCTGAGCGCGGGCTGGCGCGCGGCAGAGTAGGCAAAAGCGCGGGAGGAACGGGAATGCCGGTATCCAGAATCAAAAATCTGATCTTGTTTATTCTCAGCGTCAGCGTGCTTTTTCTGCTGATGCTGGTCGTCCCGCAGCGGGTTGAACGCGCGCGCGCCGAGCAGGCGCTGCATGAGCAGCTGCAAACGCTTTTTGCCTCATACGGCATCGAGCTTGACGGCGAGAGTCTGCCGGACAGTGTCAGCCTGTATTCCATCGAGCTTGGCACCGAGGAGACGGGCGCAGAGACGGCGGCAAAGGCGCTTCTGGGCGATGACGCGGCAGTTGAGGACGGCGCAACGCGCTTTGCACCGGTCTACACCTCGGCGGCGGGAACGTGCAGCATGGTGCTGGACGGAAGCTTCCATGCCGAGCTGCGCGGCGGCGAGGCGGCGGGCGATGTATACAGAGACGCGCAGAGGATGCTTGTAAAAATGGGCTTTTCCTGCAGCACGCTGTCGCAGCCGCAGCGCGTGAGCGCGGGTGTGTACCGCGTTGACGCGGCGCAGGAGCTGCTTGGCGTGCCGGTTTTTTCCGAGGGACTGCATCTGACCTATAAAAACGGCGTGCTGCGCGAGATCGACGGTGTGTTCTTCACCGGTGAACAGAAAATCACCCGCATCAGTGAGGAGCGCTGCATCTCCTGCGCCGACGCGCTGGCGGCGCTGCTTGCCAGCCGCGACCAGCTGGGCTGGGTGGGCAGCAGCATTCTGCGCGTCACACAGGGCTATCGCTACACCGAATCGGCCTCGGCCAGTGTCCGTCTTTTGCCGGTTTGGCTGATCGAAACGGACACGGAAACGTTTCAGGTCAACGGTCTGACGCGCGAGGTACAGCAGCAGGGATAGGCCGCGCGGCACGCGAAAAACCGCAATTTTTAAGAAAATCGAAAGAAATATGCGCGGGAGCTGTCGTTTTTTCTTTACTTTGGCGGCACTGTGTGGTATTCTTATAGTGTCCGTGGCAAAGACAGAATCGTGCCATCAATTCCCTTTGCTAGACAAACCGCAAACGGTAAATACTCTTTCAAAAAGAGGGTTTTGTTTTGATCCAATATCACGTACAGGGCGGCGCCAGATTACAGGGCACCGTGACCATATCGGGCGCCAAGAACGCGGCAGTGGCCATTTTGCCGGCTACGCTGCTGGTAAACGGCACCTGCCATATTGATAACGTTCCCGACATTTCTGACGTCCGTCTTCTGCTTGAGATCCTCAGCGACATGGGTGCAGTCATCCACCGCCTCAGCCGCCATTCCTTTGAAATCGACTGCTCGCATGTGCGCAACACCACCGCGCCGATCGAGCTGGTTCGCCGCATTCGTGCCTCTTATTATCTGATCGGTGTTGAGCTTGGCCGCTTTGGTCACGCGCGTGTTGCCATGCCCGGCGGCTGCAATTTTGGCGTTCGTCCCATTGACCAGCATATCAAGGGCTTTGAGGCCATGGGCGCACTGGTTGAGCAGAACGGCGGCTATGTCTGCGCCGACGCGCCCGAGGGCGGGCTGCAGGGCGGCCATGTCTATCTGGATATCGTCTCTGTCGGTGCAACGATGAACATCCTGCTGGCGGCGGTGCTTTCAGACGGGATGACCATCATTGAAAACTGCGCCAAAGAGCCGCATATCGTAGATCTTGCCAACTTCCTCAACGCCATGGGCGCGCGCATTTCCGGCGCGGGCACCGACGTGATCAAGGTACGCGGCGTCAAGGTTCTGCGCGGCGGAAGCTATACCATCATCCCCGACCAGATCGAGGCCGGCACCTATATGACCGCTGCGGCGGCCTGCGGCGGCAACGTTCTGATCGAGAATATCATTCCCAAGCATCTGGACTGCATCACGGCCAAGCTGCGCGAAATGGGCGCGCGTGTAACCGAGTATGACGATGCCATCCGCGTTGAGACAACGCGCCGTCTGCGCCGGTCCAACGTCAAGACCATGCCGTACCCGGGCTTCCCCACCGATATGCAGCCGCAGATCGCAGTCTGTATGGCGCTGGCTGAGGGGACAAGCCTTGTGACCGAGGGAATCTATGATAACCGCTTCCGCTATACGGGCGAGCTCAACCGCATGGGCGCGTGCATCCAGGTCGAAAGCAAAACCGCTGTGATCGACGGTGTGGACAGTCTGCACGGCTGCGCGGTGCGTGCGTGTGATCTGCGCGCGGGTGCGGCAATGGTCATCGCCGCAATGGCGGCCGAGGGCGAAAGCGTGATCGAGGATGCGCACTACATCGAGCGCGGCTATGAGGACATCATCGGCAAGCTCAGCGCGCTGGGCGCAAGCATCCGCCGCGTTGAGACGTTTGAGCCGCAGACGGCTGCGCAGTCGGCCGGTTAAGGCAGACGACGCTGGCCGGCATTTGACAAAGCTTTCTAAAAAACAGGAATCCGACCTGTGCGTTTCGCACGGGTCGGATTTTTACATGCAATACCGGCCTGAAAAGGCCGGTTTTCTGTTTGTGCCGTGCAAATTTACCCCTCCGGCGGCATAGAATACACTGGAGGGGATCGTTCCATGAATCAGCTTTTTCAGGCGCAGCCCATGACAAGCGCGATGCAGGCTGCGCGTCTGCGCCGCCTGCGGGCGCAGTATCCGTTTGTCTATTCCAAAATTCTGGCGCGGACAGCGCATGGGCGCGAGATACCGGCATTGCAGCTTGGACAGGGTGACAGAAAGCTTTTGATCAGTGCGGCGCACCATGCAAATGAGTACATCACGTCCATGCTGGTCTGGGAGCTGCTTGAGCGCTATTGCCGCGCGCTGTGCAGCGGCGGCAGGTTTGGCGGTGTGGACGCGGGCAGACTGTACCACGGGTCGATGCTCTACATCGTGCCGATGGTAAATCCGGATGGCGTCGATCTGGTCACGGGCGCAATTGCGCCGACGTCGGCAGCGTACCGCGCCGCACAGACGATCGCCGCGGCATTTCCGGACATTCCGTTTCCACAGGGCTGGAAGGCCAATCTGGACGGCGTTGACCTGAATCTGAACTACCCCGCCGGATGGGAGGCAGCACGCGCCGTCAAGGCCGCACGCGGCTTTGACCGTCCTGCGCCGCGCGACTATGTGGGGCCAAGGGCGCTGAGCGAGCCGGAATCGATGGCGCTGGCCGGTTACACCTGCTGTGTGCATCCCGAGCTGGTTCTGGCCTATCACGCACAGGGGCGCGTGATCTATCACCGCTATGGCGCGCTTTGCCCGCCCGAAGGCGAGCGCCTTGCCGCCGAATTTGCCGCCGTCACCGGCTATGCCGTGGAGGACGTCCCGCCGGCATCTGCAAACGCGGGCTATAAGGACTGGTTCATTCAGCGTTTTCGGCGTGCAGGCTTTACGCTGGAGGTGGGACTGGGCGAAAATCCGCTCCCACTGACGCAGCTGCCGCTGCTGTGCACGGAGCACGAGCGCCTTTGGGCTGTGGCCATGCAGCAGTAGCGGCAGAGGAAACCGGTTTAATTCTGGTCGTCGATGTGACGCTGAATGCGGTTGATGATCATTTCCAGCGCGATCACGTTTTTTCCGCCCTCGGGGACGATCACGTTGGCGTTTTTCTTGCTGGGCTCGACGAATTGCTCATGCATGGGCTTGACGGTGGTCAGATACTGCTCAACGACCGAGTCAATGGTGCGCCCGCGTTTTTTTACGTCGCGCCGGATGCGGCGGCAAAGACGCACATCCGCGTCTGCATCAACAAAGATCTTGATGTCCATCTCGTCGCAGAGCGCGCGGTTTTCAAAGATCAAAATGCCCTCGATCACGATGACCTTTTTCGGCTCGATGCGGAGCACCGCCTCGGCGCGATTGTGGATGGTGTAGTCATAGGTTGGGCATTCAATGCTTTCGCCCTGGCGCAGACGGCGCAGATGATCGATCATCATGTCCGTGTCAAATGCGTCCGGATGGTCATAGTTGAGCTTGCTGCGTTCTTCATACGTCAGCTCGTCGTGGCGCTTATAATAGTTGTCGTGGCTCAGAACGGTGATGTCGTCGCCAAAGCGGTTGACCAGCGCCTTGACAAGGGTGGTTTTGCCGCTTCCGGTGCCGCCCGCTACGCCGATCACAATAATGCCGGATTCTCCCATACGTTTCTCCTCTGTCTGTCTCAGTTTCCGTGTTTATCGAACGATGCCAAGGATCAGTGGTTCGCTTGCGGGGGCTGTCTGGCTCCACGTGAGCGAGGCCAGAAGCGTCCGCGCGCTGGCGGCGACGGTCTCGGGCTGGTTGGTATAGAGCACGGCGATCTCGTCACCCGCAGCTACATAGTCACCGGTCTTCTTTTTCAGGACGATACCGGCTGCATAGTCGATGCTGTCCTCTTTTGTCTGCCGTCCTGCGCCCAGAAGCGCAGAGGCCTCGCCGACCTTTTGTGTGTCCATGACGCTGATGTAGCCGCTGCACGGCGCTTTGACGCTTTCACAGACCGACGCCTGCGGCAGACGGCCAAAGTCCTCAAGTGCCAGCGCATCGCCGCCCTGTGCAGCGATCCAGCGCTTCATGGTCTCAAACGCCGCGCCGGAGGTGATCGACTCCTCCACGCGCGCGCGTGCCGTGTCCTCATCCCAGCCGTTACACAGCATCAGCATGTTGACGGCTAACTCCACGCAGACGGCGCGCAGATCGGCGCAGCCACGCCCGCGCAGGACATCAACAGCCTCCATGACCTCAAGCGCATTACCGATGTAATAGCCCAGCGGGATGTCCATGTTGGTCATGACTGCCGTGACGTTTCTTCCGCAGGCCTTGCCGATGGCGACCATGCGCTCGGCCAGCTGTCTGCCGTCGGCCAGCGTTTTCATAAACGCGCCGGAGCCGATCTTGACGTCAAGCACGATCGAGTGCGAGCCGGCTGCCAGCTTTTTGGACATGATGGACGAGGTGATCAGCGGCAGAGAATCGACGGTTGCCGTCACATCGCGCAGGGCATAGAGCTTTTTGTCGGCGGGGGTCAGATTGCCGCTCTGGCCGATGACGGCCAGGCCGACCTCTTCAACCTGCTGCATAAAGCGTTCAGCCGAAAGCGTGGTCTGAAAGCCGGGAATGGACTCCAGCTTATCGACTGTCCCGCCCGTGTGGCCAAGGCCGCGGCCGGACATCTTTGCCATCTTGCCGCCAAGCGAGGCGACAATGGGCGCAACGATCAGCGTAGTCTTATCACCGACGCCGCCGGTCGAATGCTTATCTACGGATTTTGTTCCAAAGCGGCTGAGATCGATCGTGTCGCCCGAGTGCATCATGGCGTCGGTCAGGACGGCCGTTTCATGGTCATCCATGCCGCGGTAAAAAACCGCCATGGCAAAGGCAGCCATCTGATAATCGGGGATCTCGCCGCTGGTAAAGCCGGAAATGATATAACGGATCTCATCGTCTGACAGCACGCCGCCGTCGCGCTTCTTTTCGATCAGGTCTACCATTCGCATAAAAAATACCTCACTTCAGATACTGTGCAATTGCGCGCGCCTCGGCTGCGCCGCGCTGCGCGCAGCATTTCCGGTGTGGAAATGCAGCTGCTGTTCCGTATATTATACCGGATATCCGCCGGAAATTCCAGCGGCAGCCAGCCTTTTCTTCCGTGCGGCAGACAAAAAACGACCGGCTTTTTTGTGAAAATCGCCGATTCGAACAGCTGCACAGCGCCCCGCCGATATGGCGGGGCGCTGTTTGTTCTTATTCGTCCTTTGCCCAGTCGTAGGCACAGCGGACGGCCTTATTCCAGCCGCGGATGCGCGATGTGCGCAGTGCGGCGTCCATCTGCGGGTGGAAGACCTGGTCAACGGCCCAGTTGCGGACAACATCCTCTTTGTCCGGCCAGTAGCCAACGGCAAGCCCCGCCAGATAGGCTGCGCCCATCGCCGTGGTCTCTACGCACGTCGGACGCATGACCGGCGCATCGATCAGATCGGCCTGCGCCTGCATCAGATAGTCGTTTGCGCTGGCACCGCCATCCACGCGCAGCGCGGTAAGCTCAATTCCCGAGTCTGCCCGCATCGCGGCCAGAACGTCGTTCGTCTGATAGGCGATGCTGTCAAGCGTGGCGCGGATGATGTGGTACTTGTTGCAGCCGCGCGTCAGCCCGACAATGGTGCCGCGCGCATACTGATCCCAGTGCGGCGCGCCAAGGCCGGTAAAGGCCGGTACCACATAGCAGCCGTTGCTGTCGGGCACCTTGCGCGCCATGTATTCAGAATCCGCAGCCGAGTCGATCACGCGCAGCTCATCGCGCAGCCACTGGATGGCAGCGCCTGCGACGAAGATCGAGCCCTCAAGTGCATAGGTCACCTCGCCGTCCAGCCCCCACGCAATGGTCGTGACCAGACCATTTTTGGAGAAGACGGGCTTTTTGCCGGTGTTCATCAGCAGGAAGCAGCCCGTTCCATACGTATTTTTCGCCTCACCGGAGTTAAAGCACGTCTGGCCGAACAGCGCGGCCTGCTGATCGCCTGCCGCACCCGCAATGGGAATACGGCCGCCAAGCAGCGCAGGGTCTGTCTCGCCCATCACGCCGCTGGACGGCACGGGCGTTGGCAGCATACATGCCGGAATGTCCAGCTCGCGCAGGATGTCCGCATCCCAGCAGAGCGTGTTGATGTTAAACAGCATCGTGCGTGAGGCGTTGGAGTAGTCGATGACATGCTTTTTGCCGCCTGTCAGCTTCCAGATCAGCCAGCTGTCGATCGTGCCGAACAGCAGCTCGCCGCGTTCAGCGCGCGCCCGCGTGCCGGCTACGTTTTCCAGAATCCAGCGCAGCTTGGTCGCGGAGAAATACGCGTCGATCACCAGTCCCGTCTTCTGCCGGAAGGGCTCGGTCAGACCGCGTGCCTTCAGACTGTCACAGTACGCCGCCGTCCGGCGGCACTGCCAGACGATGGCGTTGCAGACCGGCTCGCCGGTCTTTTTGTCCCAGACCACGGTGGTCTCGCGCTGATTGGTGATGCCAATGGCGGCGATGTCCTGTGCGCTGGCGCCGATTTTCTGCATGGCCTCGACCGCCACGCTGAGCACCGTTGCCCAAATCTCATTTGCATTGTGCTCTACCCAGCCTGCCTTGGGGAAAATCTGTGTAAACTCACGCTGCGCCGCGCTTTGGACGCGGCCGCGCGCGTCAAATATGATACAGCGGTTGGATGTTGTTCCGGCGTCCAGCGCCATAATATACTTTGCCATTGCAGAGCCCTCCTTTTTCAGCTTATCCGGCCATCCGGCTGTCAGATGCACGCGATGGCGGCGCGCTCAACCGGAAGTGCCGCTGCAAAGCGGCGCAAATACGCCGCGAAGCCTGCGGCGTCGGCTGCATCGGGCTGGATGGTGTCGATCTTTGTACCTGCGAAGACGCGGGAAGAAAGGAAATCTGCAAGCGGCTGTGTATTTTCCATGCGGTAGGCCGCCAGAAGCGCCATGCCGTAGGGACCGCCTTCCCCCGCGGTCTGCATACAGCTTACCGGCGCGCCAAAGGCGGCAGCGGCCAGCCGCTGGCCGACGACCGGCGTCTTAAACAGGCCGCCGTGTCCCATCAGCACATCCAGCTTGACCTGCTCCTCGTGCAGCAGATCCATGCCCAGCCGAACCGTGGCAAGCGCTGCGTACAGCTGCGCACGGAAGAAGTTTGCAAGCGTCAGCCGGCTGTCGGCGCGGCGCAGCACCATGGGTCTGCCCTCATCCAGATGGGTCACGCCCTCACCGGCCAGATAGTTAAACACCGTCAGACCGCCGCAGTCCGCCTCGCCGTTGAGCGCGGCCTGATAGAGTCTGGTGTAGAGCTCGCCCTCGCTTACCTCTGCGCCAAACAGCTGCGCGCTTTCGCGCAGAAGCCCTGCCCACGCGTTCATGTCGGCGGTGCAGTTGTTGGCGTGTACCATGGCAACCGGCGCGCCGGACGGCGTGCAGACCATGTCGATCTCGGGATACACACGCGTCAGCGGCTTCTCCAGCACCATCATGGCAAAAATCGACGTACCGGCTGAAACATTGCCGGTGCGCGGCGCAACGGCGTTGGTTGCGACCATGCCGGTGCCGGCGTCGCCCTCGGGCGGGGCAAAGGGAAGACCGGCAGGGAGAAGCCCGTCAAGCAGCTGCGCGCCTGCGGCGCTCAGGCAGCCGGCATCCGCACCGGCGCACAGAACCTTTGGCAGGACATCGCGCGCGGTAAACGGCAGCTCTCGGATCAGCTCGTCAAACTGCGCCAGCATCGTTTCGTCATAGTCCATGCGCGCGCTGTCGATGGGGAACATACCCGAGGCCTCGTCAATGCCGATGGCGTTGACGCCGGTCAGCATATAGTGGATGTAGCCTGCCAGCGTGGTGATGTGCGCGATCTGCGGCACATGCGGCTCACCGTTCAAAATGGCCTGATACAGGTGGGCGATCGACCAGCGCTGCGGGACGTTGAAGCCGAATTTTTCACTCAACAGCTCAGACGCCTGCGCGGTGATGGTGTTCTGCCACGTGCGGAACGGCGTCAGCAGCCGCCACTGGCTGTCAAAGGCCAGATAGCCGTGCATCATGCCCGAAATGCCGACGGCACAGATCTGCTCGCGGTCGGGGATCTCTGCAATAGCTGCGCGCAGCCCGCGCCATGCCTCGTCCAGGTCATAGGTCCAGACGCCGTTTTCCAGACGGCTTTTCCAGGTATAGCCGCCGGAGGCCACGGGGCGGTACGTGCCGTCAATGCAAACGGCTTTGATACGGGTCGAGCCAAGCTCAACACCAAGGTAGGTCTTCTCCTGCATAGTTTTCCTCCTGTTGTGGTTTGCGTTCGGCGGCAGACCGGATGGAAAGCCGCCGTATACCGCCGGTGTGCGGACACGGCGGTATCTAGAGTTTTCCCCCTCAGCTCTGACGATCTGAGGGGGAGTGGTTGCCTGTTACAGGGTGCACTCGCCCTTCTCGTGGCGAATCAGCATCCAGGTGGAATCGATCAGATTGGCGAACATCGGGTTTTCCATCGCGCGGATGACAAACGACTGGCGCGGGGAGTTGATGTCCTCACCGGAGACCTGAATCAGGCCGTTTTCGTCGCAGAGCCGACGAATGCGCGCGAGCTGCTCGGGCGTGTTGCGCGTGGGCATATAGGTGACGGCACGGATGCCGCAGTCCTTGATGCACGCGATGACGTCATCCAGATAGTCGTCCTCAAATTTCTGCGCCTTCTTGTCGCCTGTGACGGAGGCCGTCACATCGCCCAGATAGGCATAGCACAGCAGCGCGCCCACGCGATCACACAGCGCAGCCACGTCGCGGACGTTGGGGCATTCATCCGTTGCGTCGATATAGATTTTCGGCACAAATGCAGACTTCAGAATGCCAAGCAGATCGTATTCATAGAACGGATACGCGGTATCCAGCATCTGCGTCTTCTGCTTTTCGCTCAGATTCAGACCGATGGAGGCAAGATATGTGACCATGCCCTCGCCCTTGCCGGCCTTGTTCACCATGGCCTTGGCCAGTGCGTACATCAGATGGCGCTCGGTCACGCCGCCGCCCTCGGATGCCTCACTCAGCGGGAGCACGTCGCGGTCATAATCCAGCTGGATGCCGTCAAGCAGGGCATTGATCCGCTCGATCATGGCACGGTTGCGGCGGTGACGCGCCTGACGATAGGGCGCAAAGAAGGCGTTGACCTCATCGATCTTATCATGCGGCACAGACTGGATGGTCATGTAGCTGACGCCGACCTGATCAGGGTTGTTGGTGCGCTTGCCGGCGAGCGCTGTGCCGTCCATGGACGCGCGGCACTCCATGCCGACTGTGACCGGCATACCGATCAGCTCTGCCGCCTGTAAAAACTCGCGTGCGCCGGAAATCGAGTCGTGGTCGATGATACCGGCGGTGCAAAGCCCCTCCATGCGTGCGGCATAGACCGCCGCCGTGGGAGAGTAGGGGGAGAACGAGTAGGTCGTGTGGATGTGGTTGTTGATATACTGTGCGACCTCGGGCGGGAAGACGGCTGTTTTCAAAACCTCGCGGAGGTTTTCCAGACGCTCCTGCGCTGTGGGCGCATTCAGCTTGTTGAGAATTGCAATATCGATCATGTTTTCACCTTAAATCAATCGTTGTTTCTTCGTTACAGATCGTGGGATGGACGTCCTGCGCGCAGCAGATGCGGTTTCAATCATGTTCCGCGGAAACCGCGTTTTCGCGGAACATCCTGCTCAGGCTGCAAGCGTGCGCGCGCAGCGCGTGCGCCGCAGCAGTCTGCAAGACTCGTCGAAAGCCTGCTTTCGACGAAATTGGAATACGCAAGTATACGGCGCG
>CAZPYW010000041.1:0-11657 GCA_964590095.1 uncultured Oscillospiraceae bacterium
GCGGCGGCGCTGGGGCTGGAGGTTGGCTTTACGGGAAGCATCGCGGAGCTGCGTCATCCGGAAGAATAGCGGCGCGGCGCAAAGCGGAGACGGGGAAAGGGGGCGAGGCAGATGCAGGCGGAAAAGCCGGACGGCGGCAAAAAGACGGGCGCGGGGAGCGATATGGAGCGCATCCGCAGACAGCTGCGGAAGATGGCATTTGGGAAGGCAAATGACTGTGTGAAGCTGGTTTTGGATGAGGATGTGGATATTGAGTCGCTGGATCTGTCGCTTTTGACGGAGATCAAGCGGAGCGACAAGGGAACGGTGGAGGTCAAGCTGGTGGACAGGACGCGGGTGCTGGAGCAGCTGGCCGGTCTGGCAGAGAGCGGGCAGAGCACGGCAGAGGAGTTTTTACAGGCGCTGCTGCGGGGCGTGGACGATGGGGCGTGAGCACTTTTCGCCCAAGCAGGTGCGCGCGATGACGTGGTGGCTGCCGACAGGTCGGGGCGCGCAGTATGAGGCGGTGATCTGTGACGGCGCGGTACGGTCGGGAAAGACGCTTTGCATGGGACTGGGGTTTTTCCTGTGGGCGATGCTGTGCTTTGACGGGCGGCAGTTTGCGCTGTGCGGCAAGACGCAGAGCGGACTGCGGCGAAATCTGTTGCAGGAGCTGTATCCAAGGCTGGAACGGCTGGGGATGCGCTTTCTGCGGCGGGACGCGGCAGGCGGGCTTCGCGTGCGCTTCGGCGGGCGGGAAAACCGGTTTTATGTGTTTGGCGGGTGCGATGAACGGTCGGCGGCGCTGATTCAGGGCGTGACGCTGAGCGGAGTGCTGCTGGATGAGGTGGTGCTGATGCCGCGGTCCTTTGTGGAGCAGGCGTGTGCGCGCTGCTCGGCCGAGGGAAGCCGCATCTGGTTCAGCTGTAATCCGGCAGGGCCGCAGCACTGGTTTTACCGCGAGTGGATATGCAGGGCGCGGGAGAAGCGCTGTTTGTATCTGCACTTTACGATGGAGGACAATCCGACGCTGAGCGCGCAGACGCGCGAGCGGTACAGAAGAATGTACACGGGCGTGTTCTATGAACGCTTCGTGCTGGGCAGATGGACGGCGGCAGACGGGCGCGTGTATGACTTCTACGATGTGTCGCGGGCGGAAGCGGTACCGGAGGGGCCGTGGGAGCAGTGGTATATCTCATGCGACTACGGGACGGTGAATCCTGCGTCGTTTGGGCTGTGGGGCAAAAAGGGCGGCGTATGGTACAGGACGGCAGAGTATTATTACGATTCGCGGCGCGAGGGCGGACAGAAGACGGATGCGGAGTACGCCGCCGCGCTGCGGCAGCTGGCGGGCGGACGGCACATCCGGCAGGTGATCGTTGACCCGTCGGCGGCGAGCTTTATCGAGCTTCTGCGGCGGGAGGGCTGGAATGTGAAGAAAGCGGACAACGATGTGCTTTCTGGCATTCGGCAGACGGCAGATGCGCTGAAGAGCGGGAAGATCGTGATATGCAGGACGTGTGTGGACTGTCTGCGGGAGATGGAGCTGTACGTCTGGGACGAGGCCGGCGGCGGAGATCGGGTGAAGAAGGAGCATGACCATGCAATGGATGACATGCGGTATTTTGTGACGAGCGTGCTGCGGGCAGGACAGGGCTTTGTGGCAAGAGCAGTGGCGCGCGGAGAAAGCGGGAAGGATGAGGTGGAGCAATGAGAAAAAAGGAAACGGCATGCAGGGCATCCCAGCTGCGGCAGGGGCAGATACATCCGTTTGGCGCAATGCATGCGGTGGCGCTGGGCGGGAGCGAGGCAGAGCTTTACCGCACGATGCGTCAGGCGGTGCCGGTGCTGGATGCGGCGGTCGGGAAGCTGGTACGGCTGACCGGCGGGTTTACGGCGGTGTGTCAGGATGAACAGGCGCAGGCGCGGCTGCGCAGGTTTTTGCGCGAGGTGCCGGTGGGCAGAGGGCAGTACGGCATTGACTGCTTTTTATCGGCGTATCTGGACAGTCTGCTGACGTATGGCAGGTCGGTTGGCGAGATGGTGGTCTCGGACGGCATCCTGTGCGCGGTATGCTGGGGCGATGTGACGAGGGTTCATGTGCAGGAGGGCGCGGGACCGCTGGACTTTGCGCTGGGCGTGTATGAAAACGGGACGCTGCGGGCGCTTCCGTATCAGGAGCTGCTGCTGTTTTCGGCGTGGAATCCGGAGCCGCAGAATCCGTATGGCGTGTCGCTGTTTCGGAGTATGCCGTTTTTGACGGATATCCTGCTGAAAATCTACAACACGATCGGTGTGAACTGGGAGCGTGCGGGCAATGTGCGCTATTCCGTGGTGTATCGGCCGAAGGACGGAAGCGTGGATGACGGCGCAGCAGAGCAGATGGCACGCGAGTGGGCGGCGGCGATGCAGGAAAATCGCAGCGGCGCGGTTCGCGATTTTGTGGCGGTTGGCGACGTGGAGATCAAGGTGATCGGTGCGGACGGACAGATTCTGGATGCAGAGACGCCGATCAGACAGATCATGGAGCAGCTGGTGGCAAAGACCGGTCTGCCGCCGTTTTTGCTGGGGCTGAGCTGGGCATCGACCGAGCGGATGGCCGCGCAGCAGGCGGATCTGCTGACCTCGGAGCTGTGGGCAATCAGACGGTGTGTGCAGCCGGTGCTGGAAAAAATCTGCGGGACGTGGCTGGCGCTGAACGGCTATGACGCGGAGGCAGAGATCGTTTGGGACGACATTTCGCTTCAGGACATTGTAGAGGAGAGCAGGGCTGAGCTTTATCGCGCGCAGACGGACAAGCTGCGCTGGGAAATGGAGGGCAACAAGTGAAAATCGAAAAGCAGGCAAACGTGGTCGCGGCCGGTGCGCCGGATGCGCAGCAGCTGGAAAAAATCAATGCAATGACAAAATCGCCGCTTCGGGAGGATGCGGTCTATGTGTTTGCGGTCAGACTGTGTGATGACCAGGTGGATCGGGATTATGAGCGGTTTTCAACCGAGGCGCTGGAGCAGCTGGCACCGATGTTTATCGGGAAGACCGGCATTTCGGATCACGCATGGTCTTCGGAGCGACAGCTGGCACGCGTGTTTGACGCAGGTGTTGTGTATGAAGGCGGCGTGGCGTACTTAAAGGCGTGGGCATACATGCTGCGCAGCGAAAAGAACGCGGATGTGATCCGCGAGATCGAGGCGGGCATCCGGAAGGAGGTCTCGATCGGCTGCGCGATGGGAAGACGCATCTGCTCGGTCTGCGGCGCGGAGTACGGAAGCTGTGAGCACCGGAAGGGCGAGCAGTACGGCACGCAGACCTGTGTGGCGGTTTTGTGCGAGCCGTGCGACGCGTATGAGTTTTCATTTGTGGCAGTTCCCGCGCAGCGGGAGGCGGGAGTGCTGAAAAAGATGAAGGCTGGCGGATGGCTGCCGCCGGAGGATGTCAGAAAGCTGGAGGAGCAGGCGATTTTGGGCAGGGCGTACCGCGCAGAGCTGGAAGAACGATTTGTCCGGCTGGCGCTGGTGCTGGACACGGGCGCAAAATCGTGTGTGCTGCGGCAGATGGCGGGCGCGCTTACCTCGGAGCAGCTGCGCCAGACGGCGCAGGCGATGCGCAAGAAGGCGGCGCTGCGCTTTGCACCGCAGACCCAGCTGCCGCAGGCGGGCAAGACGGAGGAAAAGCCGGACAGCGCATTTTTGATCTGACGCGAATCGCAAAGAAAACAGTTGTCAGGGAGCGTGTGCGCGGAAAAACAGTTGAATCCGTCCAAACCGCGAAAGCGGGGCGGGCGAATAATTTTAAGGAGGAAAAATGATGATCTCTTTTCAGTCGATGGCAGACACGTATGTGACCTTTGAGGCGGCGAAGTCCGCGCAGGAGGGGGCGGTCTGCAAGCTGACGGCCAATGCGACCGTTGGCGCATGTGTGGCGGGCGACGCATTTTGCGGCGTGTGCGGCAGTATCCGGAACGGCCACGCGGGCGTACAGCTGCGCGGGTATGTGGAGCTTCCCTATTCGGGCAGCACGGCACCGTCGCTGGGTATGACGCAGCTGGCTGCGGACGGCGCGGGCGGCGTAAAGGTGGCAGAGAGCGGCGGCAGAAGCTGTCTGGTCGTCAAGGTGGACAGCGAGGAGCAAATGGCAGGACTGTTTTTGTAAGGGGAAAGGGAGGAAATGAAACATGGGATTTGACACCATCAAGCTGGAAAAGGGCATGTACCGCGAGAGCGGCAAGAGCTTTACGCAGGTTCTGGAGAGTCTGGATCCGAGCGAAAACTACAAGGGCACGGCGCTGGAGGGGACGGATGCGTTCCAGCGGCAGCTTAAGCGCTTTGACATCCGCGCAAAGGGCGCGTATTCAGACCCAGTGGAGAAGTTTTTCCACACGATGCAGTCGAGCGTGCTGTTTCCGGAGTATATCGCCCGCGCAGTCAAGCAGGGCATGGAGGAAAACGATGTTTTGCCGAAGATCACGGCCAGCGTGACGACCATCGACTCGATGGACTATCGCAGCGTCTATACGGCAGCATCGGAAAACGACAAAAAGCTGATGCAGGTGGCAGAGGGCGCGAGCATCCCTGCAACCGAGGTCAGATGCAAGAGCAATCTGGTGAAGCTGAACAAGCGCGGCAGAATGCTGGTTGCATCGTATGAGGCGATTCGGTTCCAGAAGCTGGACCTGTTCTCGGTGACGCTGCGTCAGATCGGCAGCTATATCCAGCAGATGCATGTACAGGACGCAATCGACGTGCTGGTAAACGGCGACGGCAACAACAATGCGGCAGAAAAGCTGAAGATCGGCACAAGTCCGATGAGCGGAACGAAGGGGACGCTGAGCTATGGCGCGCTGGTGGAATTCTGGGCACAGTTTGCGCCCTACACGATGAACACCATGCTGGTGCCGAACGGAACACTGGTGAATATTCTGAAGCTGACGGAGATGCAGAATGCAACGGCTGGACTGAATTTCCAGGGCACGGGTACGCTCTGCACGCCGATGGGCGCGCAGCTGCTGCGCTCGGGCTGTGTGGCAGAGGGGACGATCATCGGTCTGGACAGCCGCTATGCGCTGGAGATGGTACAGGCAGGTGAGGTCAGTGTGGAATATGACAAGCTGATCGACCGCCAGCTGGAGCGCGCGGCGATCACCTCGACCTCGGGCTTTGGCAAGATCATGCCGGAGAGCGCAAAGGTTCTGGTGATCTGATTGGCGATGACGGACGAAATCTACGCCGTGGCGGCGGTATTTGCACCCTGTGCGGAGGAGGACGGCGCAAAAAGCGCGCTGCGCGCGATGTGTGGGGCGGCAGAGGAAGAGCTGCGGTCAAGACTTCGCACCGGCATCACGCCCGAAGGCTGCCGCCAGAGCTTTATCTGTGCGGCAGCCATGCTGGCGGCGAGCGCCTTTTGCGCAGGCAGTGCGGCGCAGGGCGTGCGTGCATTTACGGTGGGGAGCGTTTCGGTGACGGCGGGCGCAGGCGGCCAGACGGCAGATGAGCTGCGCACGCAGGCTGCACTTCTGATGCGGCCATTTTGCAGGAGCGGCTTCTCGTTTGCGGGGGTCTGCGGATGAGGCGGATGATCGGACGGATGTTTTCCTGCTATGGAAGCAAAATGAGCATCGTCCATGACGGGCAGGAGCAGACGGTGTATGCGTTTGTGCAGCCGGTGACGGACAAGAGCCGACAGGAGCTGATGCAGACGATCCGCGAGCTGGGGACGCTCAGCGTGCAGCGCTATGTCTACATCGGGCCGCCGGAGACGGCGGTGTATGTGGATGACGTGGTGCGCTACGCCGGAACGGAATACCGCGTCTGCCGGACGGAGGAGCTGCGGGTGTCGGACGGCGCGGTGTACATGTGGGCGCTGCTGCGCAGAAAAGAGGCGGGGACGGTATGGAAAGACTGATCGAGGCGGTGATCGCGCTGTTGCAGGATGCAGGCATACGCGCGGTAAGGGCGTTTCCGCAGGGGGCGATGCCGGAGCTGGAGGCGCCGTGTACAGCCGTGGGACTCAAACGGGCGAAGGGCGCGGGACGCGCGGTATATACCTATCTCGGTATGGAGGAGCAGGCAGACGGCACACTGACGCCGCGCTATGGACGCGCACTGGAGGCGGAAATTTTCCTGCAAATCTTCTGTCCGCGGAGGCTTGGCGCGGCGCAGTGCATGCAGGAGCGGGAACGGGTGACGGCCGCGCTGGCGCGGCCGTCACAGCTTGTGCGGCTGGACGCGCTTACGGTTGGGACGTGTGCATATCAGGCGGAGAGCGACTGCTTTGTATGTGGGCTTACGGTGGAGGCTGAGGCGTATCTCTATGCGCTGGCGAATGAAGAGGAAAGTGCGTTTACGGACTTTATTTTGAAGGGGGAAGTGAAATGAGTATTGTCTACCATGAGCGGCCGGGCGTCTATTCGGATTATGACGCCTCGTCGATCACGGCGACGGGACGCGCCGAGCGCGTGATCGCGCTGGTGGGGCTTTCAGAGGCGACGGCGGGACTGTATACCGTGACGTCATACACAGCGGGAAAGCAGATATTCGGAGAGAACAGCCAGCTTGGCAGGATGATGAAGCTGGCGTATCAGAACGGCGCGGGGACGATTCTGGCCTATCCGGTGGGAAGCGACACCGAGCAGGCATATAAAACTGCGCTGGGCGCGATTTTTGAGCAGAAGCAGGCAAGCTTCTGCGTGGTGGGCAGCGCAAAGGAGACGGTACACAAGGCGCTGCGCGACGCGGTGGAGGCATCGAGCGGCCAGCGCGGCGAGTGCATCGGACTGGTTGGCATGGAGGATACGGACGTGCAGACGCTGTGTGCGCGGGCAGCGGTGCTGAACTCGGAGCGGATGGTTCTGCTGGCACCGGAGGTTTATCTTTCGGGTGAAACGCAGGCCGTGGGCGGCTGTATGGCCGCTGCGGCGCTGGCGGGTGTGCTGACCGATCAGTCAGACCCCGCGATGCCGCTGAACGGACAGGTGTTAAAGGGACTTGTCGGCGTGAATGCGGTGTATGAGGACACGGACTATGATGCACTGGTGGCGGGCGGTGTGACGGCGCTGGAGTGTATTGGCGGGAAGGTGAGCGTCATCCGCGCGCTGACCACGCGGACAAAGACCGGCGGCAGTGCCGATCAGACGTTCCGCGAGCTGACGACGATGCTGATTGTGGACGATGTGATCCCGTCCATTCGCACGTCGCTGCGCGCAAAGTTCACACGCGCAAAGAATAACGCTCTGACGCGAAACGCCATTCGCAGCCAGGTCGTGGTGGAGCTGGAGGATCGTATCGACAGGGAGATCATTGAGCGCTATGACCATCTGACGGTGACGGCCTCGACAACAGACCCGACGGTCTGCGTGGTGGAGTTTGAATTTGCGGTGGTGCATGGGCTCAACCGCATCTATCTGACCGCGCACATCAGCGTATAAGGAGGAGAGAGCATGGCGACGAGAATTCCGACAACGGCGGACATCTATCTGGAGGTCGACGGCGTGCGTGTGGCAGTGGTGCAGAGCTATAAGGTGACGGCCACGCGCTCGAGCAAGGCGATTTACGCCTTTGGCCAGGAGGCACCGGTGGCGACGATCCGCGGACAGGGCAAGTATACGCTGGAGCTGACGCGGATCTATGCGACAGATGAGGCCATTCGGGACGGACTGGACTTTATGGCACTGGACAATTTCTCGCTGGTTGTCTGCAAGCCTGACCGGAACGTGATCTACGCAGGCTGTCAGTGGAGCCAGATACAGGAGAGCGCAGAGGTGGGCGGCAACGTGATGGAGAAGGTCACGGTTGAAGCCAGCCGCCGCGTGGAAACCGGCCTATGACGGCGGGACTGTTACAGCTTTTGGGCGGCGCGCATCGCGCCGCCCTGGAAAAGGGCGTGGAGCTGTGGCTGATCTCGGCGCACGAGCTGTTGCAGGCAAGGGCGGAGGCTGCGCAGATGGCGCAGGACGAGGAAGACGCGCTTGGTCTGTGGCTGAATGCGTGTATTCTGGCGCGGGCGGCGCGAAAGGACGGCAAGCGGCTGTTTACAAGCGGTGCAGAGGCCATGCAGCGCCTTTCGGCAGAGCGCATCGGACACTGGATGCAGAAGTATCTGGCGCTTTGCGCGCAGGAGGACCCATCGTGCTGCACGCAGGGGCATGAGGAGCTGCGCGAGGCGCTTCGGCAGGACGGATATGAGCGGCTGAAGTGGCGCGTGCTGCGCGCATTTGGCGTTTTGCCGGGCGAAAAGCGGGCGCTGGAGATGACCGAGGGGGAGTATCTGTACTGCGTGATGCAGCTGTCGCTGGATGAAGAGGAGCAGATGGAGCAGCTTTGCCCGACGTGCAGAGAGCAGGCGCGGGAGCGCCGGTGTGTGGTGTGCGGCGCGCCGCTTGGCGAGGAAAACCCCAATTTTGACGAGGCGAGATTTGAGGAGTTGAGGCGCGGTGGATTATGTGCAGGAAATGCTTCTGGCGCAGGCGGAGCTGGCGGCACAGCTGGGCGGGCAGACGAGTCTGCGGCTGCGGCAGAGCATCCGGATGCGCAGCAGGCAGCAGGAGCAGACGCAGAAGACAGAGCAGAGGGATGACACGGTAAATACGGCGGACGGGAGCGAGGCGGCGGTATCTGCGCCGCGCGACGATGCACCGGAGGAGCAGCTGCACGCGGCGCTGCGTGCGCTGGAGCAGAGCACGGCGCGCGCGTCTTCGCTGGCGGCACAGCGGCAGGAGCGCCTTCTCAGGCAGACGCAGCAGACGCAGAGCATCAGCGTGCCGCTGAGCACGCCGAGCCGCTGGGGCGGCGGCGTGGTGGGCGAGCTTTCGCAGACGATGGAGGCAAGCGGACTGGCCGGACGGCAGACCCGCTGTGCGATGAGCGAAATCTCGCGCTTTTTTGAGCGCGACGCAAGGCGGTATGGAGGATAACGGATGCTGAAAATGCGATATAAGGACTTTACGTGGCCCAATAACCCTAAAACGTACACCATCAGCTGTGAACGGCAGACGGCGGTACATAAAATCCCGATGGGGACGTTTGCGGTGCAGGACATGGGCAGGACGTGCATGGTGCTGCGCGGCGAGGGAGAGTTTTACGGCGCGGACGCGTATGGAAGCTATCTGGCGCTGCTGGCGGTGTTTGAGTCGGGCGGGGCAGGTGCGCTGCTGCATCCGGTGTGGCAGAGCGCGGGCGCGTGGTTTACGCAGCTGCGGCTGACGCAGGAGCCGCGCGAGGACTATGTGGCGTACAGCTTTGAATTTTGTGAGGCTGCGCCGGCAGAGATCGTGCAGGGGACGGCTGTGCGCGGCGCGGCAGATGCGGCGCGGCGCTATTACCTGGTGCAGAGCGGGCAGACGCTTTGGCATGTTTGCAGCAGCTGCGGTCTTACGATGCAGCAGCTGCTGGCGCTGAATCCGCAGATCGCCAATCCAAATGACGTGCAGAGCGGAGAGAGGGTGCGGATACAATGACGGGCTATCTGACACTGCACGGGGGCGGGACGATCGTTCTGCCGGAGCTGGTGCAGTGGCGCTTTATCTATACGGACGGCGACCCGTGTGACAGCTTTTCGGTCTGCTTCTGTCACGAGGCGGCGCTGACGCGGCAGCTAAAAACGGCGGTGCGCTTTCGCGCGGTACACGGCGGCAAGACGGTATTTACCGGCGTGGTGGATGACTATACGGTGAGTCTGGGAGAGAAGGGACTGCTGACAGAGCTGACGGGGCGCGAGCTGGCGGCGCTGCTTCTGGACAATCAGGTGCGGGCGGCGGAATATCAGTGTGTACAGACGCAGGATGTTCTGAATGCCTACGTCAGACCCTATGGCATTACGCAGATCGAGGCCGAGGAGCTGGGCGCGGTGCGGAAATTTGTGGTGGAGACCGGCTATAGCTGCTGGCAGGTGCTGACGGGCTATTGCAGGCACAGCGCAAATGTTCTGCCGCGGTTTACGGCGGACGGAACGCTGATCCTGCGAAAGGGCGATGCCGGCGGCCAGACGCGGCTGGCGCGGGAGGACTGCGTATCGGCGCGGATTCTGAAAAGCCGCTATGGGCGCACGTCAAAGCAGATTCTGGTGGATACGCGGAGCGGCGCACAAAGCGTCAGCGTTGACGCAGAATTCACGGCCGAGGGCGGAAGCTGCGTCAAGGTCAGCGGCGTGACCGGCGAAAAAATACGCGCTGCGTGGAGAAACGCTGCGCAGCGTGTGGAGGACGCGGCACGGGACAAGACGCTTCTGGAGGTGACGGCGGTGGGGGCGTTTTGCGCCTGGCCGCTGGATACGGTGCAGCTTTCACTGCCGGAGCTGGGCATTGCGGGAAGCTATACGGTACAGACGGCAGAGAGCTGCTGCGACACGCGGGGAATGCTCTGCGCGCTGACACTGAGGTGAGGGAAATGTGGTTATCAAGACGAATTGTGCAGGAGACGCCCGAGACGGAGCCGGCGACACTGGGAACGGTGACGATCGGCGGCGCGGACGGCGCGGTGGTGACGGACGCGGAAAAGCGCAGCGCCAGACTGATCGCGCCGGGCGGCTACTGCTGGCAGCCAAAGGCAGATGACAGCGTGCTGGTGGTGCGCGGAAATGAGCTGTATGTGGCGGGAAAGCTGCAGGAGGGCGAGGAGCTGGAGCCGGATGAGGTGAAGCTTTTTTCGGACGACGCGGAGATCTGGCTGAAAAACGACGGGAGGGTCGAGATTCGGGGAAAGGTCTACATCACGGGCGAGCTGTATCTTAACGGCAGAAAGGTGCGGGTGGAATGATGGAAAATCTGCTTCGAAACGGCGATTATGTGCCGGACGGCTTTGGCGGGTTTGTGCGCCTGCAGCAGGAAGAGGGGCTTCTGGCGCGGGCGCTGTTCCGGCTGACATGCAGGCGCGGCAGCTTTCCGTTTTTGCCGGAGCTGGGAAGTCAGCTGCTTGCGCTGCGCGCGGAAAAGCCATCGGGGCGAAATGCGGCGGCGCGGCTGTACGCGCAGCAGGCGCTGGAGGGCACAGGGCTTCGGGTGGAAAAGGCGCAGGTCACGCTGGTGGGAAACGGACAGGCGCGGGTGGAATTGGAGCTGTCATATGCGGGTGAGACGATGACGGCGGAGGTGACGGTATGAAACAGGCACAGGAGATCTATGAACAGATGCTGGCGGTCTTTACCCAGAAGACCGGCTTTGCAATGGAGGACACGGCCGATCTGGCCGTGCGGCTGTATGCGGCGGCTGCGGAGCTGGAAACGCTGTATGCCTACAGCGATTGGGCGCTGCGCCAGAGCTTCCCGCAGCAGGCAACGGGCGAATATCTGGAGCTGCACGCGCAGCTGCGCGGCATTACGCGAAAGGGCGGGAAGAAGGCGGTGGGACAGCTTCGGTTTAAGCTTGCTGCGCCGTTGGAGGCAGATGTTCCGGTTGCAGCAGGGACGGTCTGTACAACGCAGGGGCTGGTGCGCTTTGTCACGACGCAGGATGGCGTCATTCCGGCCGGAAGCCTGTACGCGGACATTCCGGCAGAGGCCGAGGAGGTCGGCGAGGCGGGGAATGTGGGGCCGGAGACGGTGGTGTGGATGACGCGCGCGCCAAACGGCGTTTCCGGCGTGACGAATCCGGCGGCATTTTCGGGCGGAAGCAGCCAGGAGAGCGACGCGTCGCTGCGTGAGCGGGTGCTGGACAGCTTTATCCGGCTGCCAAACGGCGCGAACGCGGCGTT
>CAZPYW010000042.1:0-11441 GCA_964590095.1 uncultured Oscillospiraceae bacterium
CGGACGGCGCTTTCGTGGATGTGCTGGCCGTCGCAGATCAGCTCTGCAATGACGTCCTCGCGCTCGGAAGCCGCGCCGATCGGGCCGGGCTTACGGTGGTGGATGGACGGCATGGCGTTATACAGGTGTGTCAGATGGCGCGCACCGGCGGCAAAAACGGCCCTTGCATCTTCATAGGTACAGTCCGTGTGCGCGATGGAAACCGTGCAGAGCTTGGATGCCTGTTCGGTAAATTCGACTGCGCCGTCCAGCTCGGCGGCTACGTCCGCGATACGGAGAAGCCCCTCAGACGCAGCAAACAGCGTCTGGAATGCCTCAAAATCGGGCAGCTTCAGATACGCGCCGTTCTGCGCGCCCTTCTTCTTTTCCGAGAAGAAGGGGCCTTCCATCTGAATGCCCATCAGACGCGCATGACCAGCCAGTGCTTCGCGATGAAGCCTTGCGGCGTTGCAGAACGCTGTTTCCAGCACGTCATACGGAAGCGTCATCGACGCGGGCGCAAAGCTCGTCACGCCGTTTTCGGCAAGATAGCGCGCCATGTTGACAAGCCCTTCATAATCGCCGTCGGAAAAGTCCGCGCCGGAGTTGCCGTGGTTGTGAACGTCCACAAGGCCGGGGATGACGAACTGGTTTTGCAGGTCGATGCCGTCTTCCTCGGGAACGGTGGACAGGATTTCTGTGAATTTCCCGTTCTCTACGCGGAAGCTTCCGTGCTGAAAGCCGTCGCCGGTGAAGATATTTGCGTTTTTATACAGCATCTCAGACCTCCGGCAGACTGGCCGCCGCCATCGACTGACCAACGCGGCGGAAGTTTTCATCCGGCAGCATCACGCGCAGCTTGGCTGCGATTTCCGGATATTCCTCCGTCAGCACGCGCTGGCACTCGGAGACGATCAGATCGCCGCCCACGCCGGACGCGACGCGGCCAAGCACGATCAGATTGTGAATGTCATACAGACGCTCATACAGGCAAAGCGTATGGGCAAGATAGACACCAATGGACTTGAAGATATCCAGTGCGCCCGCGTGGCCGCCTTCGGCCAGCTTCTGCACCTCTTTCAGCTTTTCAGCCGGCGTCAGACTCTCAGAAAGCGTAATACCTGCGCTGGGAGCGAGCTTGGCAACCGCGTCCTGCGAGAAATACTTGCAGCCCACGCCGATATCGCCCGACCACTCGTCGCGCATGGCGCTTTCGTTCAGATCAACCGGCGCAAAGGCCAGCTCACTGAACCAGCCAAGGACATTGGAGTCCTGATTGACATAGCCAACGGCTTCGCTCGTGCCCATGGCAAGACCCATGACTGCGCCTTCGCCAAGGCTCATCGAGCCGGCCAGCGCCGATACGTCGCCGTCGTTGGCCACGACGATGGGTACATCGCCCAGTTCCTTGGCCGCACGGTCATAGACCGTTTTGACTTCTTCGCGGCGCGAACGCGGGACTTTGATGAAGATGGACGAGACCATCGGCGCGTTGCCGATAAACACACCCGCAGAGGACACGCCGATGCCGTCCACGCGCGGCATTTTGCTTGCCGCCGTCTTGAACGCGGCAACGATGCCGTCATACTGGTACTGCGGATCTTCACTCGTCTTGGGGTGCCAGACAACCTCCTCAGAGTAGACGGTCTTTCCGTCCACAACGGCAGAGACCTTGCGGTCAGAGCCACCCGCGTCAAAGCCGATGCGGCAGCCATTCGTGTGACCGCCGACCTTGCGGGTCTGCTCATGCGCCTGCGGGAAGGAGGCCTCGTCGCAGATGACGATCTCAAACGGACGCTCATACACGTCCTGCATAAAGCCGACGTCAAACGCGCGCTTGCCGCTTTCGGTGTATTCCTGCTGCATCCGTCTGGACAGCGCGTCGTCGCCGCACAGATAGACCTTCCAGCCGCCGACGCTCCACAGAAGCATCTTCACAATGCGCTCGGCGTAGCGGTAGTTGGCATCGAGAAAGTCTTCGCCGCGCAGCTTCGTTTCAAACACGGAAACAAGGCCGTTTTCGCGCTCGACGGCCACCTTGAACGGCCTCTCCGCGCCCTTGAGATACTCGCGCTCCCAGACGCCGAACGGAATGAAATCTTTGTCCAGCAGCGGCTGGTTTTTCAGTTCAAATGGAATGCCAAGATACTGCATGGCGTTTCTCCTTACAGCGGGGACTTGGAAGCGGCTGCCTCGTCGCAGATGAGGGTCACGTCCGGATGGAACTGCAGGATAGAGCCGGGAACCTCGGGCGTGACCGGCCCAAAGAAGACCTTGTTCAGGATGTCGGCCTTGTCTGCGCCGGTGATGACCATGACGATCTTCTTTGCCGCCATGACCGTGCCGATGCCCATGGTGAATGCAGCCGTCGGAACCTCGTCGATGGAGTCAAAGAAGCGCTTGTTGGCATCGCGGGTCATCTCGGTCAGCTCGACCTCGTGCGTCATCTTCGGGAACTCGTCGCACGGCTCGTTAAAGCCGATGTGTCCGTCGTGACCGATGCCAAGAAGCTGGCAGTCCACGCCGCCCCACTCTTCGATCTTCTGCTCATACGCTGCGCACATGGCATCCACGTCAGCGGCAAGGCCGTCGGGAACGATGGTGTTTTCGGGCTTGATGGAGATGTGGTCAAACAGGTTTTCCTGCATGAAGCGGCGATAGCTCTGCGGATGGTCGGGCGCCAGTCCCTTATACTCATCGAGGTTTGCCGAGCGGACGCGGCTGAAATCGATCTTACCGGCCTTCTCGCGGGCGATCAGCTCACGGTACAGGGGCAGCGGGGTCGAGCCGGTGGCAAGACCAATCACGCACGCGGGCTTCTGATGGATGACAGCCTCAAACTGATCGGCAGCAGCCTTGCCCATTTCTTCGGGATTCTTGACCTTGATAACGTTAAAATGCAGCATATCGATAACTCCTTTATTATGATTATTGTGATTATGATGATTGAAATTTTATCGTCCTGCGGACGTATTTTCCGGAAATGCTTCCTGCATCAGGGATGCACGGTATTCTGCCAGATCGACCACGGTGCCGCGCAGCCGCGACTGTTCGGCGGCACACGCCATCAGATGGCTTTCCACGCTGCGCGAAATGGAGCTGCGCGATTCGCCGCCTGCGGCCAGTCCGGCGGTGAAATCCTCCATAATTCCCGCGTCGCCGCCGCCGTGGCCGGACCCGTTTGTGCGGACATGGATGGTGCGGGTGGTGAAGCTTTCAGCGGGGTGCGAGACAAAGTGACGAACCTCGATCTGACGCAAGCCATCGTCGGCCAGAAGCTCACCGTGCTCGCACATGATGTGGATGTCGCGGTGGACGCTGCTGGTCTGCGCGCTCAGCGTAAAGGTGGCGGTGACGCCGTTTTCAAATTCGAGAATGGTGCTCATGTGGTCGCAGACGTTGTTGTCACAGTGGAAGACGCAGCGGCCATAGGGGCCGGTTTTGAGCGCCGCATCCAGCGCCTGCTCGGTCGGCTCCAGACAGACGACGTCTGCCGGCCACTGGCCAAGAATGGGCAGGTACATGCGCTTTGCGTTGTAGCGGCAGTCGGAGACCGGACAGTCACAGCAGCGCTCGGTCGCACCGGCCGGTGCGTTTTCGGGACAGAAGAAGCGGAGCGAGCCAAACGAGGCGATCTTCGTGCAGTGCGAGCCGGTCAGCCAGAGCAGAATGTCCATGTCATGGCAGCTTTTCTGCATGATGATGGGGCTGGAAAGCGTATCATTGCGCCAGTTGCCGCGCACGAATGAGTGCGCCATGTGGAAGTTGCCGATGTTTTCCGCGTGCTTGATGGAGACAATCCGGCCAAGCTCGCCCGAGTTCAGAATTTCCTTGATTGCGCCGAAAAAGGCGGTATAGCGCAGTACATGACAGACCGTGATCCTGCGGCCAAGGGCGTTTGCACGCGCCTCGATTTGCAGACATTCGGCAGGATCGGGCGAAATGGGCTTTTCCAGCAGAATGTCGTATCCGCAGTCAAGTGCGTGCATCACGTGGCCAAAGTGGTCACGGTCCATGGTCGCAATAATGGCCGCGTCTGCAAGCTTGCCGCGTGCAAGCAGTGCTGCGCCGTCTGAAAAACGCATGTCCTCAGCTACGCCAAGCGTGTCGCCCGCGTGCCGCAGGCGGTCGGGACGCGCCTCGGCCACGGCGGCAATCTGGATGCCGTGTGCAGCGGCCCAGTTGGCGTAGATCATACCGCGCGAGCCCGCGCCGATCAGTACATATTTCATGTGATAAGTCCTCCCTGGATGCTGGTGCAATATGGACGGGTGGGGGACGCGCCCACAGGACGCGCCCGCCCGTTGGATGGATGGTTGGCAAGTTGCCATGTCCATCTTACCACGGAAGCGACTGTAATTGCAACCGGATTGGAAAAACGGATATTATAAAATTCGACCACAATTTTATAAAATGCGATAAGCCGTGATGCACGTGCGCGGAAGGGCTTATGCTGTGTGTGGAATGGCTCAGATGGTCGAGAGGAATGCGCCGACAAAATTGAGTGCCGCGCCCGCGGCAATGGCCTCAGTCCGGTAGGAGCAGACGGTCAGGAAGTCAGCGGTGTGCGAGAATGAGCCAAGCGCGGCCACGCGGCTGCGCAGGTCGGGCATGTACGGCTCAAGATATGCGCCCACATAGCCGCCCAGTACGATGGCGCAGTCAAACAGTGCGTGTACGTTGACAATGGTCAGACTCAGCTCGTCGAGATATGCGTCCCAGACGCGCTGCAGCGCAGCATCACCACGCGCAAGCTGCTGGAAGAAGCGTGCCAGATCACCGCCCGTCCGAGCGGAGAGCACCGTTGCCGCGCAGTACGCGTCCACACAGCCCTCCTGCCCGCAATAGCAGCGCGTTCCGTGAGGGTGCAGCCGGATGTGGCCGACCTCACTGCTGCGGTACAGGCCGCCGGCGTAAACGCGCCCGTCCAGAATAAATGCGCCGCCGACGTTGTTGGAAAGCATGATATAAAACAGCGTGGAGAGATCCTTTCTGACCCATGTTTCGGCAAAGCACGCGGCGTTTGCATCATTATACAGCGCCGTGGGGTAGGGGATCCAGCGCGAAAAATCCGCGCACGTCGCGCCGGTGATCTGTAAGATCTCGCCGTATGTGACCGTCTGGTTGTCTGCGGAGACAAGCGCCGGAAGGCCGATGCCAACGCCAAGCAGGCGCCCTCGGTCAAGACCCGAGTCGGTGATGGCCAGCTCGACCCGATCACCAAGGAAACGGAAATAGTCATCCGTGTAGGAAAACGGCCGCTCGGCGCGCGCACAGTAGAAAATCTGTCCGCGGATATCCACGGCAACCGTGGTGACGGCGTCACGCGTGATGTCCAGCCCGATGGCAACGCGTGCCTCGGGAACGACGGAAAACGTCTTGGCCCGCCGGCCGCCGGTGTTGCCGATGCTGCCGGATTCATGAACCAGCCCCTCGGAGATCAGCTGCGTGATATTTTGTGAGACGGTGGGCAGACAAAGCTGCAATGCCGAGACGATGTCCTGTCTGGTCAGATCGCCCTGCCGGTAGATCAGGTCAAAAATATTCGAGCGGTTGATGCTCTGGATCACATTGCCCGCCGTTTTCTTCGTGTATGGTTCTATGTTCGATCACCCCCATCTCTTAGCTCCAGTCTAGCATAGAAGAGGCTGAAATACAATCGTTTTTGAAATTTTGACGGACAGTTTTTACAAAACGGACACGAGCAGCCGCTGATTTGTACAAAAAACCGGCGCTGTGTGCGGGCGATTCGCCAAAAAACAGGCAAGTCTGTTGACAAGCGTGAGAGAGATGCTTATAATTTAGAAAAACCGTTTTTGCAATTGGATTATTAAAATGAAATTACGATCAAAGGAGCGACCGATATGGAAACGAAACGCAGCATTCCCGCCACAATGAAGGCGCTGGTTGCCTATGGCCTGGGTGACTACCGCTTTGAGCCGGCTTATCCCACGCCGGAGTGCGGGGACGACGATATCATCATTAAGACCGAGGCCTGCGGCATCTGCGCGGGCGACCTCAAGTGCATGCACGGCGCCGAGCGCTTCTGGGGAAACGGCAAGGACGCCGCATGGGTCAGAACGCCCTTTATCCCGGGACATGAGTTCCTTGGCCGCGTTGTGGAGGTCGGCAAACATGTAACGGAGTACCACGTGGGCGAGCGCATCTGCGCCGATCAGATCGTCCCGTGCGGCACGTGCCGCTTCTGCAAGAGCGGGCGGTACTGGATGTGCCAGCCGCACGCCACCTTTGGCTTCCAGAAGGAGAACAACGGCGGCATGGCCGAATATGTCCGCTATCCCAAAACGGCTGTGCTGCATCGCGTGCCCGAGGATATGCCGCTGGAGCAGGCGCTTCTGGTTGAGCCGTATGCATGCTCCAAGCACTGTGTCGACCGCGCGCAGATCACAAATGAGGACGTGGTGGTCATCTCCGGCGCGGGAACGCTGGGACTGGGCATGGTCACCTATGCCAGAATGAAAAATCCGGCGAAGCTGATCGTACTGGACATGGTGCCCGAGCGGCTGGAAAAGGCGCGTGCATTTGGCGCTGATCTGGTCTGGAATCCGGCTGAGACAGACGTGGTCGCGGAGATCATGAAGCTGACCGACGGCTATGGCTGTGACATTTACATTGAGGCGACCGGCCATCCCAGCTCGGTACAGCAGGGACTGGACATGGTGCGCAAGCTTGGCCGATTTGTGGAGTTCTCGGTCTTTGGCGCGCCGGCCATGATCGACTGGTCGATTATCGGTGACGGCAAGGAGCTGGACGTCCTTGGCTCGCATCTGTCGCCCTATTGCTTCCCGTTTGTCATCGAGCATATCCACGACGGCACGCTGAAAACGGACGGCATGATCAAAAGCTTCTTCCGGCTGGAGGATTGGCAGACGGCATTTGACTACGCAACCGGCAAGCACGGTGATTTCAAGGTCGCATTCCGGTTCTGATACCGGCTCGAAAAAAGGGGAACGCAAAAGGCAGCTGCAACGGCGGCTGCCTTTTGTACGTGCTGTTGGATATGAGCCTGTTTCAGTGCCGGAAATCGGCAGAGCAAGGCGTCCTGCTGTTAAAGCATAAGAGATTCTTAAGGTTTTTGTTACAAATTGTTGATACGTGCAGACGATTCCGTGTTATACTGTAGAAAAAGGGCAAAAAAGCCGGAAAGTGGGAATCGGGTATGCGCCGGAAACCGGAATTGAGCCGGAAGCAGCAAAAGCGCCTGGCAGCATTGGCTATTGTGCTTCTGATCGTTTTTTCTGCGGCGATCATCGTTTTTGTGGGCGTGCCGCTGCTGCGCTTTGCGCGTCAGCCCGAGCAGTTCCGTGCATGGGTCGATCAGCGCGGCTTTGGCGGGCGGCTTGCGTTTATCGGAATGGTCGTGCTGCAGATTCTTGTGGCGATCATCCCAGGTGAGCCGCTTGAAATTGCGGCGGGCTATGCCTTTGGCGCGCTGGAGGGGACGCTCCTCTGCCTGCTTGCGGGTGCTCTGGGGAGCGTTGCGGTTTTCTTTCTGGTTCGGCGCTATGGCGTCCGGCTGGTCGAGGTCTTCTTTTCGCAGGAGAAGCTGCACAGCCTGCGCTTTCTCAAATCCTCGCCTGCGCGCAATCTGCTGTTTTTGATCGTATTCATGATACCGGGGACGCCAAAGGATCTGCTGTGCTATTTTGCGGGACTGACAGATCTTCCGTTCGGCGTATGGCTGCTCATCTGCTCGCTGGGGCGGCTGCCATCCATCGTCACCTCGACCATCGGCGGCAGTGCGCTTGGCACAAAGCAGTACGTTTTTGCAGCCGCTGTATTTGCCGTGACGCTGCTGATCAGCGGCGCGGGACTGTGGCTTTACGGCCGCATCTGCCGCCGCCACGCGCAGAAATCACCGGATGCAGCGGAAACAGAAGAAGCAGAGGAACAGCAAAGGAGCGTATCGTAGCACGAACGCTGCAAGGCTTTTTGGCAAACGGAAAAGCGTGTATCGGAATACGATACACGCTTTCTGAATCTTTGTGGGTTACATCTTGTCCGGAGCGGAGAAGCCCAGCAGATCGATGCAGCATTCCAGCACGCGGCGGGTCAGATCGATCAGCGCGATATAGCTGCCCTTGCGCGCGGCATCCGGCTCGGTGATGATGCGCACGTCATGGTAGAACTTGTTTGCGGCGACGGCCAGCTCATAGATGTACGCGCAGATGACATTCGGCGCGGCATCGCGGCAGGCTGCGCGCAGGGAATCGGCCAGACGCGCCAGAATCAGCATCAGCGCCTTTTCCTCCTCGCCATTTGGCGGCAGGAGCGCGGCCTCGGCAATGCTGCCGTCATACTTGGCCAGAATGGACTTGATGCGGACGATGGTATAGAGGATATAGGGACCGGTGTTGCCCTCAAACGACGAGAAGCGGTCAAGATCAAAAACATAATCCTTGGTTGCAAGGTTGCTCAGATCGCCGTATTTCAGCGCCGCCAGTGCAATCAGATTGGCAGTCTCAGACAGCTTGTCATCCGAAACAGTCTGGTTTTCCGAGATCTTGGCCGTGACATAGTCCGTGACCTCACGGATGAGCTGTTCCAGACGCATGACGCCGCCCTCACGGGTCTTAAAGGGCTTGCCGTCCTTGCCGTTCATCGTGCCAAAGCCGATGTGCTGCAGCTCGGTCGTGTCGGGGATGAGCTGCGCCTTGCGCGCCACACGGAAGAACTGCTCAAAGTGCAGACTCTGGCGCTTATCGGTCAGATACAGCAGCTTGTCAGGGTGATAGTCCTGCTCACGCTGGACAATGGTGGCAAGGTCGGTTGTGGCATAGAGCGTTGCACCGTCGGACTTGACCAGAATACAGGGCGGAAGCTCTTTGGTGTCGCCCTCCTCCTGTACCGGCACGACCAGCGCACCGTCCGACTCCACGGCCAGCTGCTTTTCGCGGATGGTTTCCAGCAGGACGGGAATGTAGTCCTGCGCGTCGCTTTCGCCCAGCCACACGTCAAAGGTCACATTCAGCGCGCCGTAATTCTTCTTGAGGTCTGCGATCGACACACGCAGGATCTGCTTCCAGAGATCGTAATAGCCGCGTTCTTTGTTCTGAAGCTTCTTCGTTGCCTCATGCGCACGGGCGGCAAAGACCTCGTCCACCTTGCTGCGGGCAGAGGCCTCGGGGTAGATCTCTTCCAGATCCGAGATGGTAAAGGGCGCGCTGTCGGGGTATTCGCCGGTATAGCTTTCATCAAAATAGCACAGCTCGGGCTGACGCTCACGCAGACCCTCGATGACAAGACCCATCTGTAATCCCCAGTCGCCCAGATGGACGTCACTGATTACATGATTGCCAAAGAATCGATAGATGCGCTTGACGGACTCGCCGATGATGGCGCTGCGCATGTGGCCGACGTGCAGCGGCTTTGCAACGTTTGCCCCGCCATAGTCCACCACGATGGTGCGCGGTGCGCGCTCGGCGCACACGCCAAAGTGCGAATCGCCGGACATTTCGCGCAGATAGGCGGTCAGATATTCACCCGACACGCGCAGATTCAGAAAGCCGGGCTTGACGGCAGAGACCGCACTGAGCATCGGGCAGCCGGACAGCTGTGCCGCGACATCCTCTGCAATCTGAATGGGCGCCTTGTGATAGGCCTTTGCAGCGGGCATTGCACCGTTGCACTGGTATTCGCACAGGTCAGGGCGGTTGGAAAGCGTGACTTTGCCATAGGCGGCGTCATAGCCCGCAGCCTCAAACGCGCGGGAAACCTGACCGGAGATTTGATCAAGCAGTAATTCCATGGAGCTTCCTCTCATTCGTACATAATTCAAAGCTATTATAGCAATTTTTTCTGCAAATGTACAGAGCTATACGGCTTATAAATGTATTTCTTTTCTCTGCGGCGTGTTTTACTGAAACAGCGTCCGCGCGGTAAACGACGCGGCAAGAAAGCCCACCACATCCGCAAGCAGCGCGGCGGGGATGGTGTGACGCGTTTTTTTGACGCCGGCCGCGCCAAAATAGACGCTGATGGTATAAAAAGTTGTCTCGGTGCTGCCCAGCATGACGGCGGCAGTTCGCCCAACCAGAGAGTCTGCGCCGTGCGCAGCGATCAGCTCTGCGCCAACGGCCAGTGCGGCGCTTCCGCTGAGCGGGCGAATGAGCATCAGCGGCACCAGCTCGGGCAAAAGCCCGACGCGCACGCACAGCGGTGCAAGGATGCTGCTCAGCCGGTCGACCAGTCCGCTTGCGCGCAGCATCGACACAGCGCTCATCAGCGCGATCAGCGACGGAATCATGGAAAACAGCAGCCGCAGGCCGTCCTGCGCGCCCAGCACCAGAAGCGAGTAAAAATCCTCTTTTTTGTGCAGCGACCATGCACAGACAAGGATCATAAGCAGCGGGATGATCAGCTCTGTCATACGTGCCGCCCCTCCATCACCCGCGCGGCCAGCAGTCCTGCCGCGACCGAGACAAGGGAGGAAAGCCAGACGGCAGGCAGAATGTCAAACGGAGCCGCCGCACCAAGCGAGGCGCGCAGCGCGCCGACTGTGGCGGGGATCAGCTGGATGGAGGCTGTATTGAGTACGATCAGACGGCACATTTCATTGCTTGCCGCCTCGCCGCCGGAAAGTGCGTGCATTCTGCGGATGGCCGCGACGCCAAGCGGCGTGGCCGCATTGCCAAGGCCAAGGAGATTGGCGGTGAAGTTCCCGCTGATGGCAGAGAGCGCCTGTGCATCGCGGCTGCTTTGGGGAAAGAGTCTGGAAAGCAGCGGCCGCAGCAGCCGCGCCAGCGCCTGCGCCAGTCCGGTCTGCTCCATTGCGCGGGAAATACCGCTCCAAAGGCAGATCGAACCGGCCAGCGACAGCCCAAGCCGCACGCCCTCCTGCGCACCGGTCAGCGCCGCCGCGCCGATGGCGGCACCGCTTTGGGAAAACACTGCGCAGCCGACTGCGGCCGCGCTCATCAGAAGCCAGATCACGGACAACGTCATGACAGCACCTCGCTAATGAGAAAAAATAAAATACATGCTTTGTTCACAAATTATCCATAATTTGATGGTATCTTGAAAAGGACGAAAAATGCGCGGTCTGTCGACAGCATTCGCGGACAGGACGCGGGGGTTAAACAGGGGGTAAAAAATATGAAATCAACTGGTATCGTTCGTAAGGTCGATGAGCTTGGTCGTATTGTTCTGCCGATTGAACTGCGCCGCACGCTCGACATTGCGGAGAAGGACGCTATCGAAATCTATGTAGACGGCGGCTCGATCATTCTGAAAAAGTATGAGCCGACCTGCGTTTTCTGCGGCGAGTCCAAGAATGTTACCGTGTTCCACGGCAAGAACATCTGCGGCGCCTGCATGAAAGAGCTGAAGAAGCAGTAATAAAATGAAGTAAGCGCCGCTGCAGAGTCCATCTGCGGCGGCGTGCTTTTGCCGCCGAAAGGCGGCATTTTTTGCGCCCAAAGGGCGCAGCGTTTTTGTGCACG
>CAZPYW010000043.1:0-11242 GCA_964590095.1 uncultured Oscillospiraceae bacterium
GCGTCATGCGCCGCACCACAGCACAAAAGCTGCACAGACTGTGATGGGCTTGCAGCGCTAAGGTACCATGCCGCTTTGAAAAACGGATGCAGGGGTAAACAATGGCGTTTTCTCCTTTGGGTGACAGATAACCCTGATTATTCCTGAACGATCTCAATTTCAGGCGGCGCCTGTACGTGCGTTTCCACGCTTCCGTCCGCACGGCGGCGGTGAGAGAGGCTGATCACGCCATACGGCGTGGGGTACGTGCCCTCTACCCATTCCAGTCCGCACAGGTGCGGCGCGATTCTGACCCGACGGCAGCCCGCCTCCAGAATCTCAACGCCCAGCACATAGCGCGAGAGCCACGCAGTCGGGCCGCTGGCCCAGCCATGACACAGGCTGTGGCGGTATCCGATGTAGCAGAAGCGGCCATAGCTTGCGTGTACGTCGATCTCACCCGCGCGCGGCAGCCGGTCAATGGGCGCGGCGTTTTTAAGCCACGCAAGGTCAAAGTCCTCCCAGAAGGTCGTCGCGCCAAGCGAGAGCATCCCGCCCCAGAATTTGCGGATGTTGTCCAGCGCGCCATCATAGTCGCCCGCCTTTGCCTGCGCCAGCAGGATGTAATAGCCCATAAAGCTGGTAAAGCCCGCTGCGCCGTCCTTTTTCAGGAGCGTCCGGTTTGTTTCCTCTGCATCAAGCAGCCCCGCCAGCGCCGCCAGCGCCGCAGACTGCTTATAACCGTCGCAATCGATCGCATAGGCACGCAGCCGCGCACAATCGCGCAGCGCCTGTTCGGCAAGCGCCTGCTCGCCAAGCTCGGCAAAAATATCTGCGCTTGCCTGCGCCGTCAGAATGTGCAGCGCTTGGATACCGGCGTCCACCGCCTGATCGTGGCCGTATGTCGGCCAGTCAACAAAGCGTTCGGGCGTAACATCGTGGCCGCTTTCGTCGATGTTTGCAGATAGATTCTGAAACAGCTCCTTCAGATACGGAAGCTGACGCGCAAGATACGCGCGGTCGCCGGACTGCATGAAATAGTCATGCTGGATGATGATCCACCACATGGAATATGCGGGGAAGTCATTCATCCACTGGCTGGGCGGTGTCTGCGCCGCGGCCAGATCAAGACTGTCACGAATGACGCTCTGGTCGCCAAAGACAGCCTGAATCGTAGAAATTTCAGGGTGCAGATCTCCAATCCAGACCAGACGGTCACGCTTGATGCCGTCCCAGATATAGGTCTGCATGTTCAGATGGACGGTGTATGCGCCGGTCTCCCAGATCTGGTTGAGCAGCGGGTCATTACAGGAAAAGCTCCCCTGATAGACAAGATCGCGGAAGACGAACAGTGCCTTGGCAAAGCAAAGCTCCACCGTGGCATGCGCGGTAAGCAGATCGATGCGCACAAAGCGGAAGCCCAGCTCGCCAACGTGCATCGTGCTGAGAAAGCGCGAGGTGACGGTCAGATCGCGGCAGGCGTGATCGTTGGTCGCGCCGCCCACGCCGCCAAGCTCGCTCATCGCCTCGGCTGCGGACTCGCCAAAGCGCACGCGGAAGCTGACATCCTCTGCGCCGCTGAGTCTGCCGACGCCAAGCGTAAGGCCGCCGTGCAGCTCCTGCCCGTAATCCAGCAGAATCGACGCAGCTTCCCCGTCATTGTTCAGAACACAGCAGCCGTCATTGTGCAGCGACACCTGAACCGGATGCTCCTTCAGCAGCGCCTCAGCATTTTGCACGCCCTTTGCCGAGGTCCAGACGACGGCCGTCGGCGTCAGATAAACGCGGCGGCGCACATCCTCCACGGCACGTGCGGCAAGCCCGCGCCGGAGCAGCAGTGTATTATCCTCAAGTTTGCTCATCGTGTTTCTCCTATGTTATCCTTTGACAGCACCGGCTACCATGCCCTCCAGATAGTATTTCAGACAGCTGCACGTGATCAGCATCAGCGGAATGGTGCCTATGATGAACGAGGCACACAGCAGGCCGATGTCCGTGCGGATAAAGCCCTGTGCATTGTTGTAGACGATCTGGCAGAACGTCTTCATATCATCGCCGCCGGTCAGCGCAATGGTCGGCCAGATGTAGTCGTTGTACATGGCGACGACCGCCTGAATGCCAACGGTGATCAGTGTGGGCTTGAGCAGCGGCAGGCCGATCTTCATCATGGCCTTGACCTCGCCCGCGCCGTCGATTTTTGCCGCGTCAAACAGCTCCTGCGGCATCTGCTCAAAGTGCGTGCGCGCCAGAATGACGCCGAAGACCTGCTGGCTGCCGATGTAGGGCAGAATCAGCGCCCAATAGGTGTTGACCAGCTTCATCTTTTCGACGATCAGATACTGCGGCACGATGGTGATCGTGACCGGCACCATCAAAACCGCCATCAGAATGGCGTAAAGTGTATTTTTCCCCTTGAACTGCATCCGCGCAAAGGCGTAGCCGCTGAGGGTGACGTTAATCAGAATGCCAAGCAGCGACACGCCGCAGATATACAGCGAGTTGAGAATCGGCTTCTTGACAAATGCCCACGCCTTGACAAAGTTCTGCCAGTAGGGCGGGTTCGGCAGGCCAAGAAAGTCAGTGTTGATCAGCACCGTGGGCTTGAGCGACATCTGAATCATCATGACAAATGGGAAGAACGTCATGACAAGCAGCAGAATCAGGATAATCCAGACAACGGGGCTGGTGCGGTTGAGCTTTCCGTGCTTTTTCATGACTTCGCCTCCTTTGCCGAGAGCAGCTTGTTCGTAATGACAGTCAGGATGACGATTATAAAGAACAGCACAACGCCAAGCGCCGACGAATAGCCCTGACGGCCGTCGCCAAAGGCTACCTTATACATGTAGAGCGCAGGAATCATGGTGTCATAGCCCGGGCCGCCGCCGGTCAGCGCCGAGACCTGGCCAAAGCCGGAAAGGCTTCCGATCAGGCTGAGCGTGGCAACGACCTTGACATACGGCCACACGCCGGGGAGCTGGACATAGCGAACCACGTCCCAGCTGCTTGCGCCGTCAACCTTGGCCGCGTCATAAAGCGAGGAATCAATTGAGTTGATGCCGGTATGGAACAGCAGGAAGTACATACCGGAGACGAACGGGAAGCCCATCAGGATGATTGCCCACAGGGCAGTATCGGTCTGGTTCAGCCAGTTCTGCGCAAGGGAGCCAAGATGGAACAGATTTAAGATACTGTTAAATCCGAAATTCGGATTGTACAGGAATTTCCAGATCAGAATGGTAACGATGGACGGCACGAGCATCGGCAGCACGAACATGGTTTTGATCAGGCGCGACGTGCCCTGCCGCTTCATATAATACAGCAGCAGCGCCGCCAGCAGCGGGAAAAAGACGCTGTTGACAACGGCAAACAGGCTGATAACGGCCTGATTGCGGAAGGAAAGCCAGAAGATCTTATCATTCAGCAGATCCTTGAAGTTTTGCAGACCCACAAAATTGGATTCCTGCAAACGGGCGATCTTGTCAGTCAGAGCAGTTGCAAACGCCACGCCGACAGACAGATACAAAAACACGAACATCATGAAAAAGGTGCTCGCAATAAACAGGTACGGCACACATTTTTTCAAAAAGCTTTTTTTCATTTCACACCTCTTTCTGATTCACCGAGGGAAGATGCAAGCGCGGGGAGCTTGTGGCGATAGTGGGAAAAGGGATGCAAGGCATCCCTTTTCCCTTGTAGCCTATCGTATCATTTTCTTACAAGCCGTGCAAGAAAAAATCAAACATCAGGGGTTGGTAGCGGGGTCAAGATCGTAGCCGGCGGCTTCGATTCTGGTCTCAACGAATGCCTTGGCGACTGCATCCATGCCGGTGACGAAGGTATCGATGTCGATCTCGCCGGCAGCCAGCTTGATGATCAGGTCATTGTAGATGGGACGGTCAGCCTCAGTGGTTCTGTCCTGGCCGATCAGGCTGGAGGCATACTGCTTGACGGGGCCTTCAACGATGAAGCCCTGCAGCTTCTCCATCAGCTCATCGCTCAGGGTAACGCCCTTGATCATAGCGGGGCCCTGGACATAGTTGCCGTTGGAGAGGGTCTCTTCGTAGCACAGCTGTGCGCCGGCCTGCGAGTACCAGAACAGATAGAAGTCGAGAACACGGGCTGCGTGATCCGCGTCGCCCTTGTTGACAATGCCCATGACATTGCCCAGCGTGTACAGGCCGCGCATCTCGGACTCAAAGCCCTCGGGCGGGTTCTCAAAGCCGGGAATGTTGAAGGTTGCCCAGTTGAACTGCGCAGACTCGGGCATCTGGTTGATGTCGTCAAGCAGCAGACCGACGTTCCACGAGCCGGAAACCAGCATCGGGGACAGCTGCATTTCGAACTCTGCAACGGTGTCAGCGCCACCGGCGATGTAGTTGGCGGGGAAGTACTGGGCGAGCTTTGCAAATTCGCTCCAGGCGGTGCGGCTCCAGTCAGACAGCAGGCTGCCGTTCATGATTGCGATGCACTCACGCTCGGCGCTGGTGACGGTGAAGACGTCACAGGCCAGATTGTCGGGATCCCACACGAAGCCGTCGTTGGCGGACATGCTGGCGGCATCATAAGCGCCGTCGGTGGGCTGGATCAGGTAGTCATACTCATTGGCACGCCAGCCGGCGTCAGCCAGAGAGGCGAGAATCCAGGTAGCCTCGGAGGAAACGGTGATGGGGTTCTGGATGCCTGCTTCACGGAAGACCTTGCAGGCCTCAAGCAGCTCTTCCCAGGTTTCCGGAGCTTCCAGACCGTTGGCAGCGAACATGTCCTTGTTGTAGTAGAAGGAGATGCCGCACTTGTCAAACGGCAGAGACTGCATGCCGGAGCCGCCGGAGGTGTTGACGGACTCAAGCAGAACGGTCTCGTCGAACATGTCACGAACCGTGCCGTCCTGATACGGATGCTCCAGATCGAGGATGGTGTTCATGTCGAGCAGCAGGCCACTGGACAGCGCAGCAGCGGGGCCGCCGGCGATGGAGGAGAAGAAGTTTGCATGAACGATGTCGGAGGTACCTGCAGCGGACGGGTCAGCGAAGATGGTCTGCATCTTCAGCGTGTAGGAGTCGTTGTCAGCGACAACGTCAACCGTGACCTGGGTTTCGGGATGGAGCTTCATGTACTCCTCGGCCAGCTTCTTTTCACCGGCGGTGTAGTAGCCGTTGATGACGGAGACGATGATCTCGTCTTTCTTGCTGGTGTCCCATGCAGCGTCAGAGGCGGGCTCTGCGGGTGCATCGGGAGTTTCTGCGGGTGCTGCATCCTTGGACGTGTCGGTCGAGGTGCTCGGCGTATCCGTCGAAGGCGTTTCCTGCTTTGCGCAGCCGGCAAAAGCGCTTGCCAGCATCAGCACTGCAAGCAGGAGGGCAAGCAGTTTCTGAATCTTTTTCATTTTTTGCTTCCTTTCTGAGTTTGATTTATTATGAAGCCGTCGCCCCTTTTGAGAGCCGCACGGTCGCTTCATCGTATTGCTACTCGGGTAACTTTTTGCCGCAAAGAAAACCTACGTTTTACCGTAGAGTTTCTTTGCTTTTTCTTTCTCTTATCGCGGAGGGGGCGCGGTTGAGGCACGCCGAACCAGCGAAAGCTGATTCAGGTGATAGCCCGTTGTCCCCTGCTGGATGTTGGTGTAGAGGAGCTCAAACGCCTTGCGTCCGAACGCCGCCTTGGCGCCGCCCATGGTGGTGACAGCCGGACGCCAGGCCTGGGAAAAGATGATGTCGTCAAAGCCGATGACGGAAACGTCATCCGGCACGCGCAGTCCGGACTCCTTCAGCGCGGAGATCGCGCCCATCGCCATCAGGTCGTTGGTGCAGATCAGTGCCGTAAAGCGGCGTCCCGACCGCAGCAGTGTCTTTGCCATTGCATGGCCGCTGTTGATGTCGGTGCGGTAGGGCGGCTGGCCGTCGATCAGCAGGTCATCCCCACAGGGGAGTTCGAAGTGTTTGACCGCAGACAGATAGCCGTCGGCGCGGTGGTCAAAGCGGAATTTGCGGCTCAGACCGCTGAGATATGCGATATCGCGGTGGCCAAGCTCATACAAATGCCCAACGGCGGTTTGCATCGCGGCAACATAGTCGTTTTCGATGGAGCTGACGCGCTTGAGATCGACGTCGGTGTTGCCGGAAACGACCACACGAATGCCGTTTTCCGTCAGACTGTACAGCTTTTCCATGTCAAATTTGTACGGAATGGCGGCAATAAACACGCCGTCGACGCGGCGGGCGATATAATTGTCAAAATAGTCGTTGATATTTTTATTACCGGTGCAGATATTGACGAAATAGCCGTGTTCCACCGCGGCATTCTCAAAGCCGTTGATGATTTCCCCATAGAACGGGTTTGCGGCGTTTTCCACCATGAACGAAAGCTGCATGGTCTCATTCTTCGTCATGCTGCGCGCGATCATATCCGGCTTGTACTTCAGCTGATCGACTGCGTCAAGCACCAGCTTGCGCGTCTTCTCAGACATGTGGCGCGAGCCGTTGAGTACGTAGGATACCGTGGCGGTGGAAACGCCCGCAAGCTTTGCAACATCTGCTCTGGTTACTCTCATCTGCGGTGCTCCTCTGTCCGTGATCGCTGGCGGCAGGGCACTTGGCCGCACTCCAATTGCGGCGCTCCATCTGCCGTTAATCCAGTTATAGCATTCCCCTTCTTCGTTTGCAAGCACTTTTTACTCGCGTAGCGAAAAATGTCGACTTCCTCCAATTTCATTCATTTTATTTTGTTTAGAATCAACAAACTTTTTTCACCGCTTCCCACACCGCATCAATCCGGTTGACTTCCCGTTTTTTTGCTTCTATAATGCAAAAACAGGTTCACAGTCTGTCGTCCCGAACGGAGGTATGCTTATGCGCCAACATGGGAAAACGATCGATTATCTGCACATCTCCCCTTTCCGCGCGCTGTGCGGTATTTTTCTGCCGCTGTTTCTGGTCAATGTTGTCTCCGTCTTCTCCAGCGCCGTCAGCAGCACCATCTACAGCCAGTATGCCGGACAGACGTATTTTACCGTGACCGGCTATCTCAACGTGGCGGTGACGCTGTATGTCAACGTCATTTCCAGCGTCTATCTTGCCGCGTGGGTCAAGATCGCGCACCAGTTCGCGTTACGGGATAAGGACACGCTCACCGGCCTGATTGAAAACGCTCTGCTGACCATGGCGCTTGCGTGCGTGGGCGGGTCGCTGCTGATGATGCTGCTGACGCAGCCGGTGCTGCACATCATGAGCATTCCCGCGTCCATTTATGATGACACGCGGCTGTACTACATCCTGTATATGGCCTCGTATCTTCCGGTTGCGCTGGCTGCGTTTTTCCTGACCACTGTCAACGGCATCGGGACGGCAAAGCGTATTCTGGGCGTCAACATTCTGGTGATCGTCACCAATCTGCTTGCCGTCTGGCTGATGCTTGACGTGCTGCACATGAAGTTTGTCGGTGCAGCGCTCTGCGGCGCGCTTGGCGCACTGATGCAGCTGGTGTTTTACTACCTTTCGTTCCGGCGCGACGGCTATTTCCGCGCGGGGGCGCGCTTTCGTCCCAACTGGCAGCTGGTCGGCTCGATTCTTCGCTACAGCGTTCCAATCGCGCTGCAAAACGCGCTGTGTACGCTTGGCTATCTGCTTGTCACGCTGCAAACCAACCGCCTGCTCACGTCCGATTACATTACGGTGCTGAACGTCAATCTGCCGCTGGGCGGCGTGCTGACGGCCTTTGGCTCGGCCATTCTGGCCTTCTGCCCACAGAATTTCGGTGCAGGGCGGGGCGATCGTATCCGCCGCTTTTTCCGGCTGAGTCTGCTGTGCAGTCTGGGCTATGGCCTGCTTTGCTTCCTGATCTATGCCACGCTTGGCTCGTGGTACTATGGCCGCCTGTTTACCGACGCGCAGATCGTGGCCTATGGCTGTGATTTCTGGTTCTGGCAGGGCGTGGGCTATATTTTTTTGTCGGTGCTCTACCCTGTCCGCTATCTGTTTGACTCGGTCGGGCTCAGCCGCCTGTCGATGTTCTCGGGCGTGGGTGAGCTGCTGGGCAACGCGCTGTGCGCGTTCTGGCTCATCCCCCGCTATGGCAGCATCGGCCGTTCGCTCTCCTATCCGGCGGGCTGGCTGTTCGCCAGCACCTTCCTGCTGATCACGTTCTTCCTGCACCGCAAACAGCTGTTCCTTGTGCGCCCCGCGCATAAAGACGCGGATATCTGATTATATACCAACAGCCCTCTGGGACAGGCACTGTCCCAGAGGGCTGGTTTCGTTTTGTGCCGCACCATGACGGCATCAAAATTCCGGCTGTGCCCCGCAGCGTTTGCGCCAACGGCGCAAATATAATGTAAATTCGTTTTGTCCGGCGGCGTGTACGTCGGACAAAACTCTCTGCGCGATGCAAGTGCTGCATGTTTGCGCCGTTGGCGCAAACATGATGCGCGCAGCATCGCGGGAAACTCTCAAACGCGAACCCAGCGAAGCGGATCGCGTTTGACAGCATGGCAAAAAGTTTTTTTGCCATGCGCAGAGCCGCCCGATGGGCGGCTCTGCTGTTGTTTCTTATCCGGCTACGTTCTCAACGAACCGGTGCAGGATCGCTGCGACCTGTGCGCGGGTTGCGTCGCCCTGCGGGAGAAGCTTGCCGTTCGAGCCGTTGATAAGCCGTTCGGCAACTGCCCACTGCATGGGCATCTTTGCATAGGTGGAGACCTGTGCGCTGTCTGCAAAGCCGTCAAGGCTTGCCGTCGTCGAGGTACGATAGCCCTTGTACTTTGCATAGCGGTTCAGGATCGCCGCCATCTGCTCGCGCGTGACGTTGTCATCGGGGCTGAAGTGCTTGCCGCCGGTGCCGTTGACAATGCCGTTTTCGCTTGCCCAGATCACGGCCTTTTCATAGTACGAGCCGCGAATCACATCGTCAAAGACGCTTGTTCCGGTCACGCTGGGCTTGCCCTCCAGACGATAGAGAACCGTCACCAGCATGGCGCGTGTCATCTCATCCTCCGGACTGAACGTGGTGGGCGTGGTGCCCGCGAACAGACCGTTTTCATAGACAAATACCACATCGTCATAGAACCAGTCGCTGCTTCTGACGTCTGTAAAGGGAAGCGTGCCGTTTGTGAATTCCACCGTGACACGGCTGTAGATCTTCACATCACTGAGCGTGTAGCTTTCCACCGCGCCGACCGATCTGCCGTTGACCTTGACATCGCGGACGCGATAGCCCGTGTCGGGCTTAAAGGTAAAGGTGATCGTGCGGCCAAGGTCGCTGGTTTTCAGCTCCGGCTCGATCTTGCCGTTCTTGCCGGCCACTGCCACGTCGGAAATATGTCTGCGGACGTATTCGCTGGGCGTGATATCCTCGGCCTCAAGCCAGGTAAAGCTCTTCTGCTCGGATGCATAGCTGTCAACATAGTGCCATACAACACGGTCGCCGTCCTTCAGAACGTGATCGGTCAGCGCATTGTTGCCATGTACGCCGTTGACGGTGAACATCCAGCCCGAGCCGGAGCCGTTGGAGAACTCGCTGAGCGTGTAGCCGCCCAGAACAGACGGTGCGGTGATGCTGCGGACATAGCCCGCCTCGGCGCCGGTGCTGCGCAGGCCCGCCTGCTGCAGCGCGGTGGTGAACAGGTCATAGACCGTGCTGCCGGTTTTGAGTGTGTAATCATCCGTGGCGATCCAGTTGACATAGCCAAGGTGATCGTTGGTGTAGCTTTCGGGGAAGTCACCGATCAGACGGAACGAAACCTCAATGGTATCGCCCTTGGCATACGCATCGATGTCAGCCTTTGCGCTGTCCAGCGCGTTGTCGGCCTGTTCGGCGTACGCTGCCGCGCGGATGGCGTCGCGGCCATCGCGGTAGGCCTCGGTGATCTTCTGCCACTGGCTGGTGGTGTAGTCACTCTGCTTGAGCTTGTTGTAGTATGCCTCAAGCTCCTGCAGCTTTTCGGTGCGGTAATTATCCAGAAGCGCCTGGAAGTACGCCTCCTGGTCAAGGAAGTCGCCATAATTCGTTACCTCTGCCCGCTCGTCCGTATCCAGCTTCGCATACGCGGCCTTGATGGCCTCGATGGCCAGATACGTACTGCGCTTGCAGTCGCGCACCTTGCCAAGTGCGTCGATCATGTCGATGACGTCCTGCGCGCCGCTTTCCGTGGGCAGGAGCGCCGCCGCGTCGTCCATATCGTACAGGCTGCTCATGCTGTGCTTATAGCGGTAGTAGGCTACCAGTGCGTATGCCGCCTGCTCGGTGGACATCTGGTTTTCGCTGGTCGAGGATGCCGTGTGCAGGAAGCCGCCGGAGGCCTTCTGCGTTTGCAGCAGCGCGGTCAGCGGGTTTGCGCCGTTCTTGGCAAAGTCGCCCGTCGTGCAGTCGATGCCCAGCGCGCTGAGCGCCGTGACCACCTGCGCGTTCGACTCGGTCGAGCCATAGCCGCCCGTGCTCATCTTCTCTGCCAGATACGCAACACCCTTGTTAATCGCCGCCTGTACGCCGCTTTCAGTCTTGTGCGGGGCAAGCGCCGTCAGCACCATGGCCGTTGCGTCGATGTTGGCAGCGGTGTTGCTCGTGTCGTCGATGCTCCATGCACCGGATTCCATCTGCGAGCCTACCAGATAGGCCACCAGTGCGCCGCGTGCTGCGCTGTCTGCAACCGCATAGCTTCTGCTGTCGATGGCGATCAGTGCGAAGGCCGCACTTGTTCTGCCGGGCAGGGTTGCCTTGTACGTGCCGCCGGTCTTTGCCGTCAGCGGCGTGACAAGGTCATACGTCTTGCCGTTTGCCGTAACGTGCATGGCATCCTGTCCCAGCGCGCTCAGCGCCAGAACGATACGCGCATATTCATTGGTCGTGTCGAAGCTGCCGTTGTTCGTGCGCAGCTTTGCTTCCAGCGCATCGGCATAGGCCGTGTACCAGTTGATGTATGCCTGCGAGGTAAGACCTGCGCGTGCAGCCGACAGGACTGCCCACTCTGCGCCGGTATTTTCATTGGCAGCGGGCGTGTCCACCTGACTCTTGATGTAGGCCAGAACTGCGTTCATCTGCGACTCGTAGCCCTGCGCATTTTTCAGCGCGTTGAGTGCATCCTCTGCGTCGGTCAGCTTTTTCAGCTTCTTAACGTGAGGCTTCTGCTTCTCGGTCAGCTTGTCATACGCCTTGCGTGCGGCAGTGATCTTGCTTTCGTCTGCCAGCGTGACAGGGTCTGCGATCTGCTCGATCAGCGCATCGACCTTCGCTGCCTCAGCCTTGTCCTTTTCCTCCTGCTCGGCTTCTGCCGCAA
>CAZPYW010000044.1:0-11221 GCA_964590095.1 uncultured Oscillospiraceae bacterium
GGGCGCAAAAATGCCGCCTGCGTATTTTACACAGACGGCAGTTTTTTGTCAACCGCTACAGGACGCGCGCGCCCGCGACAAATTTGGCCTCAATGTTGCGGTCATCTGCCAGATACACCGCGCGCTCAAGCCGCGCGCGCACCGAAAGCTCCTGCGGGTGGTCAAGCGTCCGGTCGTCCAGTACGACCGCATCGGCCTCATAGCCGTCCAGGAAGCTGCCCACCTGGCCGAAGAACGCGCCGCCGCCCATGGTGGCCAGATAAAACGCCCGCTCAAACGAAAGTGCGGGAACGGACTGATCCAGCAGCCGCCAGCGCAGCTTGGACGCCTGAATGGCGTGCATCATCGCGCGCAGCATACTCTCCTGGCTGCCTCCGGCAACGTCACTGGCCAGACCGACATGCAGGCCATTCTCCAAAAACGTATTGACCGGCGCCACGCCGGAGGAAAGATTGATATTGGACTCGGGCGAATGGGCGATAAACACGCCGTTTTTCGCCATCCGCTCCTGCTCGCGCGCATCCGAGTGGACGCAGTGCGCCATGATGCACGGATAGCCGCCGCCAAACAGACCGAACTGGTCATACGCGTCGCCGTAGAATTTGGAGCGCGGGCAAAGCTCCTGCACCCACGCGATCTCGCCATAGTTTTCTGACAGATGGCTCTGCACCGGCAGATCGTATTTTTCGCGCAGATCGCGCAGCGCATACATCAGATCATCCGTACACGACGGGATAAAGCGCGGCGTCAGAATGGGTCTGACATGCCGGAACTGTCCCACCTGCGACAGCCACAGCTCGGTGTCGCGGATGGACTGGTTGGTGGAAAGCTCACGCAGGTAATCGGGCGTATTGCGGTTCATATTGACCTTGCCGACACAGGCGTGCAGACCGCTTTCCTCAAGCAGCCGCATCAGATGCAGCGTTGCAGGCACATGGACGGTTGCAAAAATACACGCGCGCGTGGTCGTGCTGTGCAGCAGATGCGAGACAAAGCTTCCATAGGCCCTGGCCGCATAGTCCAGATCGCGGTATTTTGCCTCCTCGGGGAAGGTATAGGTATTGAGCCACTCCAGCAGCTCCATGTCCATGCCAAGCCCGCGGAATGAAAACTGCGGCGCATGCACGTGCAGATCGGTCATCCCGGGCACGACCAGCCGTCCGCTGTAATCCTCCAGCGGCCAGTCAGAAAAGCGCGTGGGCAGTGTGCGGAAGGTTCCAAGGCACACCCCATCCGAAATGACCAGATATCCGTTCTCCATCACGGCAACGCTGTCCATGGATTCGCTCCAGCACAGGTCACCCTTTATAACCAGCTTACTCAAAACCGTAGGCTCCTTTACCGCGGATTCGGCTCTCACGCACCGCAGAACGGCGGCGCGCCGTGCATGTATTTTAACATGGATCACGCGGATTTTCCAGACCGTGTTCTCGTGATTCTGAACGAAATGCACGCGGCAATTTTTGTTAAAATCGTCAACAGTCCTAAAAAGCTAAAAATCTTTTAGTTTTTTGGTTGCTTTTTGTTGATTGTGGATACTGTTTTTACCCGATTTTTTTCAAAAAAACATTGCATAATTGTGAAATATAGATTAAAATAGGTATCAAGCCTTTCGGCTATACCGAAAGACAAATGTGCGGATGTACAAATTTTTTTAGGAGGAACAATCCATGAAAAAGATCATCGCTCTGCTTCTGGCCGTCATGATGGTATTCGCCCTGGTTGCATGTGCCGCCAAGACCGAAACGCCGACGACCGAAACGCCCGCCGAGACCCCCAAGGCTGATGAACCCGCCGCCGAAACCCCCGCGGATGACGAGCCCGCTGCGGCTCCCGCCGATTTCAAGGTTGGCTTCATCATGCTCCATGACGAGAACTCCACCTATGACCTGAACTTCATCAATGGCGCACGGGAAGCCGCCGAGGCTCTTGGCGTCGACTACGTCCTGAAGACCAACATCCCCGAAGGTCAGGAATGCTACAACACCGCCGCCGAGCTTGCTGATGACGGCTGCAACATCATCTTCGCTGACTCCTTCGGCCATGAGGACTACATGATCCAGGCTGCTAAGGAATTCCCCGATGTTGAGTTCTGCCACTCCACCGGCACCAAGGCTCATACCGAGGGCCTTGCAAACTACCACAATGCATTCGCCTCCATCTATGAGGGCCGTTATCTTGCCGGTATCGTCGCCGGTATGAAGCTCAACGAGATGATCGACAACGGCGAATTCACCGCTGAAGAGGCCAAAGTTGGCTACGTCGGCGCATTCACCTACGCAGAAGTTATCTCCGGCTACACCTCTTTCTTCCTTGGCGTGCGTTCGGTCTGCCCGTCCGCCACGATGGAAGTCACCTTCACCGGCTCCTGGTACGATGAGACCGCTGAAAAGGAAGGCGCACAGAAGCTCATCCAGAACGGCTGCAAGCTCATCAGCCAGCATGCCGACTCCATGGGTGCTCCGACCGCCTGTGAAACTGCGGGTGTTCCCAACGTCTCCTACAACGGCTCGACGCAGTCTGCCGCTCCCAACACCTATCTGATCTCCTCCCGTATCGACTGGGCTCCGTACTACAAGTACGCGATCTCTGCCTGCATGAACGGCGAAGCGATCGACGCTGACTGGACCGGCACACTGGCCACCGGCTCTGTCGTTCTGACCGAGCTCAACGAGAACGTTGTTGCCGCCGGCACGCAGGAAGCAATCGACGCCGCCAAGGCCGAGCTCGAGGCCGGCACGCGCCACGTCTTCGACGCCGCTACCTTCACCGTTGACGGTGCACAGCTCACCTCTTCCATGGCTGACGTTGACACCGATCCCGACTACACCCCCGACACCGAGGCGATCGTTGACGGCTACTTCGCTGAGTCCCAGTTCCGTTCCGCCCCGTACTTCCAGCTGAACATCGACGGCATCACGCTGCTCGACCAGGCGTTCTAATTTCACAGCTTGACCGATCTGGGCTGCCGAACGGCAGCCCAGATTTTTATCACAAAGCGCGCCCTGTGTTCGTGCAGTGCGCACACAGGGCATTTTCGTGTTTTTCTGTGAAATATATGAAAAAAAGTTTGCTGTTCTGAAAAATTTTTTGGTCATAATGATTTACTTTACCGGATGAATATGTTAAAATATCCACGTAATTCCCCGCAAATCTATCTTGGGTTTTTCCCGCAAAGAAAGGGTGACCGCCTTGGGTGCTGAATGCGCAGTCAAAATGGAGAATATCACAAAGCGGTTTGGAAAGGTGACGGCGAACAACGCCGTAAACCTCGAGCTGCACGTCGGTGAGATCTTGTCCCTGCTGGGTGAAAACGGCAGCGGTAAGACCACGCTGATGAATATGCTCTCCGGTATCTATTTTCCGGATGAGGGGCAGATCTACATACACGGCCAGCCCGTGACCATTGCCTCGCCAAAGGATGCCTTTGAACACGGCATTGGCATGATCCATCAGCATTTCAAGCTGGTCGATCTGTTCACCGCCACGGAAAATATCGTCCTCGGTCTGGATGAACCCGGGCGGCTCGATCTGGCCGCAGCCAGTAAGAAGGTCAAGGCCATCTGTGATAAATACGGCTTTGACATCGACCCCAACCAGAAGATCTATGATATGTCTGTCTCGCAGAAGCAGACGGTCGAGATCGTCAAGGTGCTCTATCGCGGCGCTGACGTCCTGATCCTGGATGAGCCCACCGCCGTCCTCACGCCGCAGGAAACGGATAAGCTGTTCCAGATCATGCGCAACATGAAGGCCGACGGCAAATCCCTGATCATCATCACGCACAAGCTGCATGAGGTTCTGGCCGTCTCTGACCGCGTTGCCGTCCTGCGCAAGGGCGAATATATCGGTGACGTACAGACAAAGGACGCCGATCAGCAGTCGCTGACCGATATGATGGTCGGTCACGCAGTCGCGCTGAACATCGACCGTCCCGAACCCGTCAACGTCACGCCGCGCCTTGTCATCAACGGTCTGACAGCCTATGATGAGCTTGGCGTCAAGCGTCTTTCCAATGTCAGCTTTACCATCAACGCCGGTGAGGTGCTTGGCATCGCCGGTATCGCCGGCAGCGGCCAGCGTGAGCTGCTTGAGTCCATCGCGGGTCTGTATCCGGTAACCGAGGGCTCGGTTCAGTTCTATGCGCCCGACGGCAAGCCGCCGCGCGAGCTGGTCGGTCTGGATCCCATGGATATCCGCAAAAGCGGCATTTCCATGTCGTTCGTCCCCGAGGATCGTCTGGGCATGGGTCTGGTCGGCTCAATGGGCATGACCGGCAACATGATGCTCCGCTCGTGGCGCAAGGGACGCGGCGCATTTGTCAACCGCAAGGATCCCGAGGCGCTGGCCAACCAGATCTGGAATGAGCTTGGCGTTGTCACGCCCAGCACCAACTTTCCCGTCCGCCGCATGTCCGGCGGCAACGTACAGAAGGTTCTGGTCGGACGCGAGATCGCGCAGTCGCCCGCCGTTCTGATGACCGCCTACGCGGTACGCGGCCTTGACATCAACACATCCTATACCATCTACAATCTGCTGACCGAGCAGAAAATGCGCGGCGTCGCAGTTGTCTACGTCGGTGAAGATCTTGACGTGCTGCTTGAGCTGTGCGACCGGATCGTTGTTCTGTGCGGCGGTGCGGTTTCCGGTGTCGTCGATGCCCGCACCACGGACAAACGTGAGATCGGCCGTCTTATGACCCTTGTAGGAGGCAACGCTGATGAATAAGCAATCTCTGTTTCACATTTCCAAGCGCGACGCGCTCCCGTGGTATCTGTCCGCTGCCATTCGCGGCGGCGCGATCGTGCTGGCGCTGATCGTCTGCGCGCTGGTTACAACGCTGCTGACCGGTGAAAACCCGTTCAGCATCTACGCCACCATCTTCCACGGTGCCTTCGGAACGGCGCGTAAAACATGGGTCACGTTCCAGAATCTCGCCGTTCTGCTTGGCATTTCGCTTGCCGTTACGCCGGCGTTCAAGATGCGCTTCTGGAACATCGGCGCCGAGGGTCAGGTTCTGATCGGCTGCCTTGCCACAGCCGCGTGCATGATCACGCTGGGCGACAAGGTTCCCAACGCCCTGCTCATCCTTATCATGCTGGTTGCCGCCATCGCGGCGGGCTCCTTGTGGGGCTTCCTGCCCGCCTTCTTCAAGGCGCGCTGGAACACCAATGAAACGCTGTTCACGCTGATGATGAACTATATCGCAACGCAGCTTGCCGCGTTCTTCATCATCGTCTGGGAGGTTCCCAAGGGCGCAGGCAAGATCGGCATCATCAACCAGAACACCGAGGCCGGCTGGCTTCCGGTCATCGCCGGTAAACAGTACCTGCTGACCATTCTGGTCGTCGCCGTCCTGACCGGCATCATGTACGTCTATCTGACCTACAGCAAGCACGGCTATGAGATCGCCGTCGTCGGTGAGAGCCAGCGCACGGCCAGCTACGCCGGCATCAAGGTCGACCGCGTCATCGTGCGCACCATGGTGCTCTCGGGCGCTGTGTGTGGTCTGATGGGTCTGCTGCTGACCTCGGGCAACGACCATACGCTGACGACCACCATCGTCGGTGGGCGCGGCTTTACGGCGGTCATGGTCTCGTGGCTTGCCAAGTTTAACCCCATCGCCATGGTCTTTACCAGCCTGCTGCTTGTCGTGCTCAGCCGCGGCGCAAGTGAGATCTCCAGCGAATTCATGCTGAACCACTCTTTTGCAGACATTCTGACCGGTATCATTCTGTTTTTCATCATCGGCAGTGAGTTCTTCCTCACCTATAAGGTCAGCCTGCGCAAGGGCAAAAAGGAGGCGTAAGCAATGTTTGATTTTGCATCATTTCTTCCCCGCGCCGTTATGCAGGGCATTCCCCTGCTGTATGGCAGCACCGGCGAGATTCTGACCGAAAAATCCGGCAACCTGAACCTGGGCATCCCGGGCGTCATGTATGTTGGCGGCATCTGCGGCGTCATTGGCGCATTCTTCTATGAACAGGCCGTTCCCGCCGAGCAGATGAACGCATTTCTCGCCATCGCCATCCCGATGCTCTGCTCACTGGCAGGGTCGCTGCTGATGGGTCTTCTGTACTGCCTGCTTACCGTTACCCTCCGCGCCAACCAGAACGTCACCGGCCTTGCCATGACCACCTTTGGCGTGGGCGTGGGCAACTTCTTCGGCGGCTCGCTCATCAAGCTGACCGGCAGTGAAGTGCCGTCCATCGCACTTTCCTCCACCAGCATTTTCTTCAGTAAGTCGCTCCCCTTTGCCGATAAGCTCGGCTGGTTTGGTCAGGTTTTCCTGTCCTATGGCTTCCTGGCCTATCTTGCCGTTATCATTGCGCTGCTGGCCTCGTACTTCCTGAAGCATACGCGCGCCGGTCTGTATCTGCGCGCCGTCGGTGAAAACGCCGCCACGGCTGACGCCGCCGGCATCAACGTCACCAAGTATAAGTATCTTGCCACCTGCATCGGCAGTATGATCGCCGGTCTCGGCGGACTGTACTACGTCATGGACTACGCCTCCGGCGTCTGGTCGAACAACGCCTTTGGCGACCGCGGCTGGCTTGCCATCGCGCTGGTCATCTTCACCATCTGGCGTCCGAACGTCAGCGTTCTGGCCTCGATCCTGTTTGGCGGCTTCTACATCCTGTACCTCTACATCCCCACCGGCACGGAAATGTCGATCAAAGAGCTGTACAAGATGCTCCCCTACGTTGTCACGCTGGTCGTCCTGATCGTCGTCTCGCTTCGTAAAAAGCGTGAGGATCAGCCGCCCCAGTCGCTGGGTCTGCCCTACTTCCGAGAAGAACGGTAGAAAACAACTCATATTCCAAAGCGGAGCGCACCAGAGGTGCGCTCCGTCTGCGCTTCTCGGCTTTTATGGGGTTTGGCCGCGTAAATCGCGCTTGCAATCCAGACGCCGCAGGCGTATAATAGAGCCAAGGCATTTATGTTGAGATTTTGAGTGTAACAGACAGCGCCTGCTGTTTTGTTGCGCTCATTTTTTGTTTGGAGGGGTTCTGATGTACGATGTGATGATCATCGGCTGCGGCGTGATCGGCGCGGCATGCGCCTACACGCTGTCAAAGTACCGGCTTTCCGTCTGTGTGCTGGAAAAAAGCACGGATGTGGCAAACGGCACCACCAAGGCAAACTCGGCCATCATCCACGCGGGCTATGACCCGCTGCCGCAGACTGCCATGGCGCGGCTGAACGTGGCGGGAAACCGCATGATGGGCGCGCTGTGTGAAAAGCTGGACGTGCCGTTCCGGCGCGTGGGCAGTCACGTTCTGGCCTTTACGCCGGAGGATGTGCAAACGCTGCGCGAGCTGTACCGGCGCGGCACGGAAAACGGCGTGCCGGAGCTGCGCCTTTTGACCGGCGACGAGGCGCGGCAGATGGAGCCGAATCTGTCACAGGACGTCTGTGCCTCACTCTGGGCGCCCAGCGCCGGCATCATCAGCCCGTGGGAGCTGACGCTTGCCATGATCGAAACGGCCGTCCGGAACGGCACCGAGCTGTATCGGAACGCGCCGGTCACCGCCCTTGAAAAGCAAGACGGCGTGTTTACGGCAGAGACACCGCGCGGCCGCTTTTCCGCGCGGCTCGTGCTGAACGCGGCGGGCGTAGCCTGCGGCGAGGTGGCCGCCCTGCTGGGCGCGGATGATTTTCACATCCAGCCCAATCGCGGCGAGTATTACCTGCTGGATAAAGCCGAGGGCACGCGTGTCCGCTCGGTCATCTTCCAGTGCCCGGGCAAACACGGCAAGGGCGTGCTTGTTGCGCCGACCGTCCACGGCAACCTGATCGTCGGCCCAAACGCCGAGAATATCCCGCAGCCGGATGACACGGCAAACACCGCCGCGGGTCTAAGCTTTGTGCGCGAGATGGCGTGCAGATCTGTTCCCTCCATCGCATTCCGCGAAAACATCCGCAACTTTGCCGGTGTGCGTGCAAACCACGCGGGACACGATTTCCTGATTGGCGAGAGCGAACGCGTATCCGGTCTGTATCAGCTGGCCGGAATCAAAAGCCCCGGGCTTTCTGCTGCGCCTGCCATTGCTGAGGAGGCAGCGGCGTGGGTCGGCACAAGGCTCACCCTGCGCGAAAAAGAGGCATGGATTGACACGCGCCGCCGCATCTGCTTTCAGGCACTTTCGCCCGAAGAGAAAAACGCCCTCATCCGCACCGACCCGCGCTATGGCCGCGTGATCTGCCGGTGTGAGACCGTGACCGAGGGCGAGATCGTCGCCGCCATCCACTCGCCCGTCCCGCCAACCACGATCAACGGCGTCAAGCGCCGCGTGGGCGCGGGTATGGGGCGCTGTCAGGGCGGCTTCTGCGGCCCGCGGGTGCAGGAAATACTGGCGCGTGAGCTTGGCGTGCCGATGGAGTCGATCGAGCTGGACGAGGCGGGCAGCTATGTTCTGACCGGACAGACAAAGGAGGGACGCAGCGATGAAAACGTGTAAGCTTGCCATTATCGGCGGCGGCCCCGCCGGTCTGGCCGCCGCGTGCGCGGCCTATGCGGCCGGTGTCCGCGATATTTTGATTTTGGAGCGCGACCGCGAGCTTGGCGGCATTCTAAACCAGTGTATCCACAATGGCTTTGGGCTGCACCGCTTTCAGGAGGAGCTGACGGGGCCGGAATACGCCGGACGCTTTATCGACATGCTCCGGCAGACCTCCGTCCGCGTCATGTCCGACACAATGGTGCTGGACATTGCGCCCGACCGGACACTGCACTGCGTCAGCGCGGACGAGGGCTATCAGCAGATCGCTGCGGAGGCCATCATTCTGGCGATGGGCTGCCGTGAGCGCACACGCGGCGCAATCTCCATCCCCGGGACACGCTGCGCGGGTGTCCTGACCGCAGGTGCGGCACAGCGCTATGTCAACATCGACGGCTACATGCCCGGGCGGCGCATCGTCATTCTCGGCTCTGGCGATATCGGGCTGATCATGGCGCGGCGCATGACGCTTGAGGGTGCAAGGGTGCTTGCCTGTGTAGAGCTGATGCCAAGCTCCTCCGGCCTCAGCCGCAACATCGTCCAGTGTCTGGACGACTTTGGCATTCCGCTCTATCTCAGCCACACCGTAACGGAAATTCAGGGGCGCGAACGCGTTGAGCGTGTGGTTGTTGCGCGCGTGGATGAAAACCGCCGTCCCATCGCGGGAACAGAGATGACCTTTGCATGTGATACGCTTCTGCTTTCGGTGGGACTGATCCCCGAGAATGAGCTGACGCGACAGGCCGGCATCGAGGTCGACCGCCGGACAAACGGCCCTGTGGTCTTTGACAACATGGAAACGTCGCTTTCCGGCGTGTTCGCCTGCGGCAACGTGGTGCATGTCCACGATCTGGTCGATTTTGTGACCGCCGAGGCCGAGCGCGCCGGACGCAGCGCGGCAGACTTTATCCTGCACAAAAGCGATGCGCCGGCGCAGACGCTGGAAACACAGTGCGGTAAGCACGTCACCTATGTCGTACCGCAGCGCATTCGCCTGCACACCGACACAGAATCTGGCGAAGGCGCAAAGACACAGCTTTCGTTCCGTGTCAGCCGCAGCTTTTCAGACAGCCATATTCTTGTCACGGACGGCACACAAACACTGGCGCGCTTCCGCCGCAGCCACATGGCGCCCGGCGAGATGGAGCACATCACCGTACCAAATGCGCTGCTTGCGCGCGCCGCAGGCGACAGCGTCTATATTTCCTGTGAGGAGGAGCCGCAATGAAAGAGCTGATCTGTATCGTCTGTCCCAACGGCTGCCACTTGAAAGTAGACCCCGAAAACGGCTATAATGTAGAGGGCAACCGCTGTCCGCGCGGCGCGGAATACGGCAGGAGTGAGCTTCTGCATCCGGTGCGCGTGGTCACTTCCACCGTCCGCCTCACCGGCGCGCAGACATGCCGTCTGCCGGTCAGAACGAGCGCCGCCGTTGACAAAGCGTGCATGTTTGACGTGATGGCGCTGCTGGACAGCGTCAGCGTCCACGCGCCCGTCCAAACCGGAGACGTCATCGTGCCGCATATTTTCGGAAGCGATGTCAACATCATTGCCTGTAAAACCATCCGCTGAGTCCATTTCTCCATGAAAGGAGCACACCACATGTCAAAGCCCGATCTGTCTGACTCCCCCGTGATCGCCGCCGTAAAAAATGAGGCACAGCTGGACGCGGCGCTGCGCTGTTCGTGTGAAACCGTGTTTCTGCTGTTTGGCGACATCCTGAATATTGCCGAACTGACCGCACGCGTCCGCGCGGCCGGTAAGCACGCGATTGTGCATATCGATCTGATCGCCGGACTGAGTGCGCGGGAGATCGCCGTGGATTTTATCGCGCGCACCACACAGGCCGACGGCATCATCTCCACCAGACCCCAGCTGATTCGGCGCGCACGCGAGCTGGGGCTGTTCACGGTTCTGCGCGTGTTTGTGATCGACTCCATGGCGCTGGAAAATCTGCGCCGCGACCGCGCGGCGATCGAGACGGACGTGATCGAGGTTTTGCCCGGTGTCATGCCGGACGTGCTGCGCCGCATCTGCGCCAGTCTGCGCGTCCCCGTCATCGCAGGCGGGCTTCTGTCACAGAAGAAAGACATTCTGGCCGCGCTGGACGCAGGGGCGATTGCCGTTTCCACCACAGATGAGCGCCTCTGGAACGTATAAATCGTGAAATGCCCTTCGTCGCTTAGAAAAATGCCGCACCGGCCGGTGCGGCATTTTTGCGCCCAAAGGGCGCAGAATTTTTACGCGCGAAGCGCAAAAAACGCACGCGGCGCGTGCAATACCCGCGCACAAAGCGTGCGGGGCTCTTATTTCAACGTTACACATTGCACACTGTAGGGCGGGACCCGCGTGTCCCGCCACTTTTTCGACGTTTCACGTTGGAGAGATGCTCTCCTACTTATTTGCAGTTTCCCTTGCTCCGCAGGCATACTTTTTCTGCTGCTCCAGAAAAAGTATGCAAAAAGAAGAGCTTCGTCCTCGCAAGCTCCATATCCCTCGCTCCCGCGCAAGCGCGAGAGCTCGTCCATTCCGCTGCTCGTCCTCTCCAAAATGCAAACGCTGCGCTGGTTTGCATTTTGGTTCTATATTGCGCGCATACGCGCGCGATTGGGGAACGGAACGGCGCATTCAGCGCCGCAAATTTGTAACTTCCCCTATAGTTTTAAGTCTGGAAAAGGCTTTTACACCCTGAAACTTGATGTCTGGCAGCAAAGCAAGTT
>CAZPYW010000045.1:0-4598 GCA_964590095.1 uncultured Oscillospiraceae bacterium
AAAGCTGCCGCAGCTCGGATGAGCTGCGGCAGGCTGTGTTTGCTGCTCTCTATGCGCTCTGCGGATCATCGGACTGCGTCCGGCCGGATGGAAAGCTGTGCACCAGAATGGCAAGCAGCTTTCCGTTTGTGGGCTTCTGCTGAAGCGGTCTTCCGGCAAGTGCCTCCAGCTGCGGACGGTGTGTCTGCCAGATCAGCCGGACTGCCGTTCGAATGTTGCGTTCAACAGCCGTCCAGGTCGTGGAAAACTGTCTGGCAACGTCTCGATAGACCTGCTTTGTGATGAATTGCAGCCGCTCGGGCTGAAGCATACACAGCTCCATCGCGCGGCTGAGATGAAAGAATCCCTTGTAGTTTGCCGTGAGGCCAAGATGGTACAGCAGTCTGTAAATTTCGATCTGCGTCGCCTGTGTGCTTACCATCTGGATACCTCCTGAAAAGCTTCAGGACACTGCCGCTGCACGCAGGATACGATTTTGTCGATCGTGCTGGCACGCGGGTTTCCTTTTCCGGTTCGGTATAAGTAAAGGTTGGAAAGTGTGATGTCAAAATCCAACGCCATTTCAGTACAGGTTTTGTGTGTGCGCTCCTGGTAGATCTGCAGCAGTTCGGACAGGAAGCAGCAGACTGCCTTTGCCATCTGAATCGCCCCTCTGCGTCCATTATGCCAAAGCCCGTCGTTTCGTGACAACTCATATATAGGAATTTTGCGGTTGCCCCTGAAAGCGGCGTGCGGCTGTGGACGCAGGTTCATGCACAAATGGAGCCACGGTGTCCGCGAAACGGATACAGTTGCGTCCACAGGCATGCGCGCATCCAGAACAAAACCGGAGCGGCGCCGCTGACGCAGCGCCACTCCGTTTGAATTTACTATAGAAGACAATTGCGTTTGGTCAGCGGGCGGCTGCCAGCCGCTCACGCTTCCACGCGAGATATTCGTCATACGTGCCCGGGCGGTCAAGAATGGAGCCGTCCGGCTGGAACTCGATCACGCGGTTGCAGGCGGTCTGCAAAAGCTCGTGGTCGTGTGAGGCCAGCAGAATATTTCCCGGGAACGCGCAAAGCCCCTTGTTCACCGCCTGAATGGCCTCCATGTCCAGATGGTTGGTGGGCTGGTCAAGCAGGACGACATTTGCGCCCGAAAGCATCATCCGCGAGAGCATACACCGCACCTTTTCGCCGCCGGACAGGACATTTACGGGCTTGAAGACCTCATCGCCCGAGAACAGCATCCGGCCAAGGAAGCCGCGCAGATACACGTCGTCCTTTTTGGCCGAGAACGGGCGCAGCCAGTCGACCAGACTTTCATCGTGGCCGTCGAAATACTCGCTGTTATCGCGCGGCAGGTAGCTGGTGGTGACGGTCTGACCCCACTTGATGCTGCCCTCGTCCGGCTCCAGCTCACCCATCAGGATTTTGAACATGGTGGTCTGCGCCAGCTCGTTTTCACCGACAAAGGCGATTTTATCGTTTTTGCCAACGATAAAGCTGACCTTGTCCAGCAGCTTGACGCCGTCGACTGTTTTGCTGACGTCGGTGACGAACAGAATGTCCTTGCCGACCTCACGCTCACGCTCAAAGCCGACAAACGGATACCGGCGCGACGAGGCGGGCATTTCCTGTACCGAGAGCTTATCCAGCAGACGGCGGCGCGAGGTGGCCTGGCGGCTTTTGCTGCGGTTGGCGGCAAAGCGGGAGATAAAGGTTTGCAGCTCTGCAATTTTCTCCTCATTACGCTTGTTCTTGTTGCGGATGAGCTGCTGCACCAGCTGAGAGGATTCGTACCAGAAGTCGTAGTTGCCGACATACTGCCGGATTTTGCCGTAGTCGATGTCCACGATGTGTGTGCAGATGGTGTTGAGGAAGTGGCGGTCATGGCTGACCACGATGACCAGACCGGTGTCCTCATAGTCCATGATGAAGTTTTCCAGCCAGTCGATGGCCTCAATGTCAAGGTTGTTGGTCGGCTCGTCCAGCATGACGATGTCGGGCTTACCGAACAGCGCCTGCGCAAGCAGCACCTTGACCTTATCGCGGCCGTCGGTGTTGGCCATCAGGTCGTAGTGCTGTTCGACCGGAATGCCAAGCCCCTGTAACAGCCGGCTGGCGTCAGATTCCGCCTCCCAGCCGTCCATTTCGGCAAACTCTGCCTCAAGCTCACTGGCGCGCAGACCGTCCTCCTCGGTGAAATCCTCTTTTTCATACAGTGCGTCCTTTTCCTTCATCACCTGATACAGGCGGGGATTGCCCATGATGACGGTGTCAAGGACGGTGTACTGGTCATATTGGAACTGATCCTGCTTCAAAACGGACATGCGTGCGCCGGTCTTGATGGCAACGTGGCCGGTGGTTGGCTCAAGCTCGCCGGAGAGAATTTTCAGGAACGTGGATTTGCCCGCGCCGTTGGCGCCGATCACGCCATAGCAGTTGCCGGCGAGAAATTGCAGATCGGCGTTTTTGAACAGCACCGAGCCGCCAAACTGCATGGAAAGATTGCTGATGGTAAGCATACGCGTTCTCCTTGTCGGGTGATACCTGTTTTATGAGCATAGTTTATCACATTTGTCGCGCGAAAGATAGGGCGCATATGAACAGATGGTGAATTTTTCGGAAAAGACTTGCATTCCTGACAGAAACGATTATAATACAGTTAGCACTCGTGAATGATGAGTGCTAAAACTAAAAACACAGGACGTGACGTATTATGCCAAAGAAACAGTTCAAAGCGGAGTCCAAACGTCTTTTGGATCTGATGATCAATTCGATCTACACCCACAAGGAGATTTTCCTGCGGGAAATCATATCAAACGCATCCGACGCCATTGACAAGCTGGCGTATCAGGCGCTGACGGATGAAAACGTCGGGCTGAACCGCAGCGATTTTGTCATCCAGCTCAAGGCCGACAAGGAAAACGGTCTGCTGACGGTTTCGGACAACGGCATCGGCATGGATAAGGACGAGATGGAGGAAAATCTGGGCACCATCTGCAAATCCGGCAGCCTGAAGTTCAAGCAGGAGATGGAGAAGCAGGAGGAGCTGGACATCATCGGCCAGTTTGGCGTTGGCTTCTACTCTGCATTCATGGTGGCCGATGAGGTCACGGTCATTTCGAAAAAATACGGCAGCGACGAGGCGTACATGTGGCGTTCGTCCGGCGCTGACGGCTATACCATCCAGCCGGCCTCGCGCAAGACGGCGGGCACCGACGTGATCATGAAGCTCAAGGCCGACACCGAGGATGAAAAATATTCGCGGTATCTGATGCCGTTTGCCATCCAGAGTCTGGTGCGCAAGTACTCGGACTACATCCGCTATCCCATCAAGATGGAGATGGAGACGCCGCGCATCAAGGCGGGCACGGAGAATGACGAGAACCCCGAGTATGAATCCGTGATGGAGAACACCACGCTCAACTCGATGGTCCCCATCTGGCAGAAGGCCAAAAAGGACGTGACCGAGGAGGAGTACAACAGCTTCTACAAGGAGAAGTTCTTTGACTTTGAAGACCCTATCGCCACCATCCACGCCAGTGTTGAGGGCGCTGTCACCTATAAGGCGCTGCTGTACATCCCGTCCAAGGCACCGTATGACTTCTATACCAAGGACTTTAAGAAGGGGCTGCAGCTCTATTCCTCCGGCGTGATGATTATGGAAAACTGCGCCGATCTGCTGCCGGATTGCTTCCGCTTTGTGCGCGGCATCGTCGATTCGCAGGATCTCAGCCTGAATATTTCGCGTGAGATGCTCCAGCACGACAGACAGCTCAAGTTCATGGCCACGAATCTGGAAAAGAAGATTCGGGCAGAGCTTGCAAAGCTGTGTGAAAGCGACCGCGAGAAGTATGAAAAGTTCTACGGCGCGTTTGGTATGCAGCTGAAATACGGTGTGGTCGCAGATTACGGACAGAAGAAGGAAACGCTTCAGGATCTGCTGCTGTACTGGTCGAGCAAGGCGGGCAAGCTGGTCACGCTGAAGGAATACGTGGACGCAATGCCCGAGGAGCAGAAGTATATCTACTTTGCCGCCGGTGAGAGCCGCAGCCATCTCGAGCAGATGCCGCAGCTGTCGCAGCTGCAGGCAAAGGGCTTTGACGTGCTGTTCATGACCGATGAGGTCGATGAGTTCATCCCCACGACGCTGAATAAGTACGCGGACAAGGAATTCCGCAACATTACGGCCGCCGACCTTGGCATTACCACCGAGGAGGAGAAAAAGGCAGCCGAGGAAAAGGCAGAACAGGCCAAGAGCACGCTGGACTTCGTCAAGGAAACGCTGGGCGAGGCCGTGAAAGAGGTGCGTCTGAGCACCAATCTGGGCGACAGCCCCGTGTGTGTTGTCCCGGGCGAGGGCATGACGTTTGAGATGGAAAAATATTTCCGCCGCGTCAGCCCCGAGATGCAGGCCAAGGCAGACCGCATTCTTGAGCTGAATCCCGCCCATCCCGTCTTTGCCGCATTGCAGATCGCAGTGGCGCAGGATACGGAAAAGGCGAAGAAGTACGTGGAGATTCTGCACGCGCAGGCGCTTTTGATGGCGAATCTGCCGGTAGAGAACGCTGCGGCATACACCAGACTGGTCTGCGAGCTGATGCAGTAATA
>CAZPYW010000045.1:4698-11079 GCA_964590095.1 uncultured Oscillospiraceae bacterium
AAAAACCGGACGCTGTGCGTCCGGTTTTTGTGTGTTTCAAGAAGTTATCAGGAATCCAGCAGCGGGCGCAGGACACAGCATTCCTCAAAGCGCGTGTCGCGCGAGGCGGTCAGGAAGACCAGCTGTGAGGCGGTGTCGTGCAGCGACTCGGCAAGCGTCTCGCGCAGATCGCTCACACTGCCGGGGTCATCGGTTGTGACATAGACACGCGAGGCGTATTTTGCAACCGCAGGCGAGGAGGAGCCAAAGCTGATGCCAATGTCATAGCCGTACAGGCTGTCAGAGATGTTGAGCGCGGCATCCAGCACGGCGTCCTCGCGCGTGATCTCGCTTTTCCATGCGATGCGGTCATCGGCGGGGAAGTAGAAGCCATCAAACAGCACCTCATCAAAGCCGCGCTGGCTCAGCTCAATGGCGATGGAGATCAGATAGCCCTGTACGTCGTTTTTGTAGGGGTTGAGCCAGTAGCAGTTGTTTTCGTCCGTCCAAAGCGCGCCGGTGTAGAGCGGCAGCGCGTCGTCCTGGTGCTGGAGCGCGTATTCGGGGTCGCAGAACGCGGGAACACGTGCGATGACGGTCAGCCCCTCTTTTTTCGTCAGACGGGCGATCAGCTTGTCGATGGCCTCGATGTCAGAATCGGCGGTCTGCGCGCCGGCAAGCTCGGTGGAGTAGTAGTAGAAGCCGAAAATACTCTTTGCGTCGATCATGACGGCGGTGGTCTCCTCATCCAGCGCGTCAACGGCCTCAAGAACGGCGTCAAGATTGGTTGCCATCATGGTGGTGGTGATGTAAACGCCCTGGAACTGTCCGGCTTGAGAGGCGCCCTCTGCTTCGTCGGTGCTCTCATCCAGAATGGTCTCAAAGGGGAACTGTTCGGGGTCGACCGGCGCGGGGTCGATATCCGTCCGTGTGAGCGTCTGATCATAATCCAGCCTTGCGCCCTCTTCGGTATAGACGACAAAGCGCTCAAGATAGATCACGCGGCAGATGAACAGCGCGGCCAGCGCCAGCAGCACACCGACCGCAATCCAGACGGCGCGGCGCAGGTTGCGCTTATTGCGGTAGGAAAAGATACGCAAGCGAACGCCCTCCTTACGGCCGGAGCCGCGCGGTGATGCGCCGCCAGTCTTCCTGTTCCCCGATCGAAAGAATCTCAAGCCCCGCGCGCGTCAGTGCCTGCGCGACCTCATCCAGACGCTTGTCCAGAATGCCGGAGCAGATGAAAACACTCTCGCGCTTTAAGAAGTGCGGGACGACCGGCGCAAGCGGAATGATGACGTCGGCCACGATGTTGGCAAGCACCACGTCATAGCCGTCTCCCAGACGCGCCATCATGGCGCTGTCACCGATCACATCGCCGGTGACGGCCGTGAAGCGGTCGCCGTGCAGGTCGTTGATGGCGGCGTTTTCACGCGCGATATCCTCGGCCTTGGGGTCGATGTCAACGCCGGTGGCTGTGGCCGCGCCCAGCAGCAGCGCGGTGATGGACAAAATACCGCTTCCGCTGCCAAGGTCAAGCACGCGCTCACCGCCGCGGATATAACGCTCAAGCTCGCACATGCACATCTGTGTTGAGGCGTGTGCGCCGGTACCGAAGATCATGCCCGGATCAAGCAGAACGGGGATGCGTCCCTCGGGATTTTCGGGGCTGAGCCACTGCGGCACGACCAGAAGCCGCGCGCCGATGGCAAGCGGCTGGTAATACTGCTTCCAGCTGTTTTCCCAGTCCTCATCCCGCACGTCGGCAAGCGAAACGCTGAGCGCGCCGAACTCGACCGACGGATACCGCGCGCGCAGCGCGGCGAGCTGATCGCGCAGAAAGCTGACTGTTTCGGGTACGGCGGGGCCGCTTTCCAGATACAGCCGAATCTGGGAAAGACCGGCCATCTGCTGTTCCAGTGCCTCGTCTACATAGTCCCAGTACTGGCGGTTCTGCTCAAGAAATTCGTGGAACTCCTCCTGATCGTCGATGATAAAGCTGTCAAAGCCCAGCACGGTCAGCTGGTCTGCAACCAGATCGATCGCGCCGGAGCAGGTTTTGATGGTAAGCTCTGTCCACTGCATGTTATATGACCTCCTGCGGAGAAACAAATCAAAAAAGTGTTACATAATAGTTTACATGAAACCGATAAGAATAACAAGTCATATTTTACTTTTTGCGCACAATGGAGTATAATACGCCTATACCTGAAAATCTTGAGCTGACGAGGAACTGATATGAACGAACGCTTTGAGATTCTGCCGGACGTGTTTCTCACGGCTGTGCAGACCGATAAATTCAAGACCGGCTGCTTCAGCGTCAATTTTGTGCGCCCCATGCGCCGCAGTGAGGCTGCGTGCAACGCGCTGATTCCCAGTGTGCTGCTGCGCGCCAGTGAAAAATACCCCTCCATCCGCAGCATTTCTGCCGCACTGGATGAGCTGTACGGCGCAAGCATGGGTACGCTGGTGCGCAAAAAGGGCGAGGTACAGCTGACCGGCTTTTTTGCGGATTATATCGAGGATGCGCTGGCGGGCGAGCCGGTCTTCCGGCAGATGTGTCAGTTTGTCCGTGAAATTCTGCTGCACCCGCTGACCGAGGACGGCGCATTTGTGAAGAGCATTGTTGAGGGCGAAAAGCTGAATCTGCAAAACGCCATGCTCGCGCGCATCAATGACAAGCGCAGCTATGCCGTCTCACAGCTGCTGCGCACTATGTGCGCCGATGAGCTTTACGGCATCCCGCGCGTGGGCGACCCCGAGGATTTGGAGCAGATCGACGCGCGCTCACTTTACGCGCATTACCGCGAGGTGCTGGAAAACAGCCGCGTTGAGATCTTCTACATGGGAAGACGCACGCCGGATGAGGCGGCAGAGGAGCTGCGCGCGATGCTTGCAGAGCTGCCGCGTGGAAGCGCTGCTTCCGCCGAGACGCACGTGCTTGCGCGCGCTGCATGTGTGCGCGAGCAGACGCAGTCGCTGGATGTGACACAGGGCAAGCTCGCCATGGGCTTCCGCACCGGCTGTACGGCGGGCGATGCCGCCTATCCGGCGCTTTTGATGATGAACGCCATTTTCGGCGGGAGCGTGACCAGCAAGCTTTTTACCCATGTGCGTGAGGAGCTGGGACTTTGCTATTACGCCGGTTCGTCGATTGAAAAATTCAAGGGCGTGATGATCGTCTCCTCCGGCATTGAATGCAGCCAGTTTGAAACGGCGCGTGATGAGATCCTGCGCCAGCTGGAGGCCTGCCGTGCCGGCGATATTTCAGAATACGAGTTTGAATCGGCCAGACGCTATCTGCTCTCTGATCTGAAGGCGGGACTGGACAGCCCCGGGCGGCTGGATGATTTTTATATGGGACAGAGCGTTGCGGGACTGGACGGCACGATGGACGCGCTTGCCGCGCAGCTTGAGGCGGTCACGCCCGAGGATGTGGCCGAGGCCGCGCGGCGCGTGACGCTGGACACGATTTATTTCCTGAAAGGAGTCGAAGCATGAACGTAAAAACCTTTCCGGAGGCGGGCGAGCAGTATTATGAGCAGCAGCTTGCAAACGGCCTTCTGGTGCGCGTGATCCCGCGAAAGGGCTTTGCGCGGAAGCTGGCGTTTCTGGCGACAGACTTTGGCTCAAACGACATGTGCTTCACCGTGGACGGCGAACGCTGCACCGTTCCGGCCGGAACGGCGCACTATCTGGAGCATAAGATGTTCGATCTCCCCGAGGGAAACGCCATGGAGGCGTTTGCAAAATACGGCGGGAGCAACAACGCCTTTACCAATTACACCATGACGGCGTATTATGTGGAGTGTACTGACTGCTTTGCCGAGAATCTGCAAATTCTTCTGCGCATGGTGACAACACCGTACTTTACGCCCGAAAGCGTGGAAAAAGAGCGCGGCATCATTGCGCAGGAGATCAAAATGTACGACGACAGCGCCGATTCTGCGATTTTCGAGGAGCTGTTTGCCGCCATGTACCACAACCATCCGGTTCGTGTCCCCATTGCGGGGAGCGTTGAATCGATCGGCGAAATCACGCCGGAGACGCTCTACACCTGCCATCGGGCGTTTTACCACACGGGCAACATGATGCTGTGCGTGATGGGCGACGTGTCACCCGAGGAGGTCGTGCGTCTGGCCGAGGAGAACACGCCGCAAAGCGCGCCCGTTTCGGTCACGCGCGACGATGGCGCGGCTGAGCCGCAGCTTCCCGTTCGCGCGCGGACGCAGAAGCATATGGAGGTATCCATGCCGTCGTTTGCCATCGGCTTTAAGTGTGACCCCGCCGAAACGGCTGAGCAGTCCGCGGTACAGGAGCTGATCGGCTCGCTGGCGGCGGAAATTCTGGCGGGTGAGTCGTCCGAGCTGTATCAGCGGCTGTATGAGCAGAACGTCATTGACGCAGATTTTTCAGCCGGATATGAGTATATGCGCGGCATGTGTATGCTTGAGGCGGCGGGCGACAGCAACCAGCCCGAGCTTGTGCTGGAGGAGCTGCTGCGCGAGGCCGCGCGCATCGGGCGCGAGGGCGTTGACACGGCGCAGTTTGAGCGGCTGAAAAAATCGATGCTTGGCCGCCGGATGCGCGCGCTTGACAGCTTTGAAAGCACCTGCTACCGCGTCTGTGCGTATCATTTTGAGGGCGTGGAGTATCTGGACTATCCCAGACTCTTCCGTATGGTCAGCGCAGAGGACGTCGCGCGTTTTCTGCGGGAAAACGTGGTCAGTGCGCGCGCAACGCTCTCGCTGATCTATCCGAACGAAACCGGCGAAACCGGCGAAACCGGCCAAACCAATGAGGCATAAGGAGGATAAGCAATGTTTCTGGCATCACCCATAACCTTCCCCAATCTGGGCATTCGCGTCAATCCCAGTCCGGTCGCCTTTACCGTCTTTGGCAAGGAGATCTACTGGTACGGCGTCATCATCGCCTGCGGCTTTGTGCTGGCCGCGCTTTACATGATGAAACACGCAAAAACCTTTGGCCTGACGGATGACGATGTGCTGGATATGCTTTTGTGGGCAGTTCCCATCGGCGTGATCTGTGCGCGTGCATATTACTGTATTTTTTACTGGGAGCTGTTCCGCGACAACCCGATCTCGGTGCTGTACATCTGGCAGGGCGGCCTTGCCATCTATGGCGGCGTGATCGGCGGCGGGCTTACGCTGCTGGTGGTGGCAAGGGTCAAGAAAATGCCGGCGGCGGTGCTGCTGGATGTTGCGGCGCTTGGCGTGATCATCGGCCAGTTCTGCGGCCGATGGGGCAATTTTATGAATCGTGAGGCGTTCGGCGCGGTCACGGACTCGTTTTTGAAGATGGGTCTGGAGAACGCGGCGGGCGAGGTCGTGTACTACCATCCGACATTCTTGTATGAGTCGGTTTGGAATCTGGCGGGCTTTATCGCGCTGCATTTTTACGTGCGCCGCCGCCGCTTTGATGGCGAGCTCTTCCTGCTGTACATGGCGTGGTACGGTCTTGGCAGGGCATGGATTGAGGGTTTGCGCACCGACAGCCTCTACCTGTTCTCAACCGGCATCCGCGTCAGCCAGCTTTTGGCGGCTGTCTTCTTCGTTGTGGCGGCCGGTCTGCTGGTCTGGATGTACGTGCGGAGGAAGCCAACACCGGATGGACTTTATGTAAACCGCCAAAAGGAAGCGGAAGCTGCGCAGGAAGCGGAAGAAACCGGTGAAATGTAAACATTTTATAAAATCAGACGTTCAGGACTTCCAAAAACACACACGGGTGCGGTATAATGCAGACACAGGAATAAGCTGAAAGGGGAATTATTATGAACTTCTCTGAGAATCTCGAAAATGCAAAGAACATCGCCCTTGAGGCGGCAGCTGCCGCGAAGAGCAAGGCCAGACAGGTGGCCGCAATCGCAAAGGCAAATATTTCGATCTATGCCGAGGAAGACAAGATCAAGAAGGCCGAGCAGCAGCTTGGCAAGCTCTACTACCGTGACTATGCGGTGGGTGAGGAGATGGATACGGCCGAGTATCTGCCCTGGTGCCAGAAGATCGACGAGTCCAAGCAGCTGATCGAGGAGCTCCGCGCCTATATCGACGAGCTGAAGGGGCCGCAGGATGCGGCCGAGCCGATCACTGCCGATGATGCCGATTTTGTCTCGGCTGACGAGGAAGAAGATGCGGACGGCGAAGACGGCGGGATCGTCATCGAGCTTGAGATCAAAAAGGACGAGAACAACTGAACCGATCAATCGGAAGCATCCAAAAGCCGCAGCTTTGCTGCGGCTTTTCTGCGCCCGCAGAGCGCAGAATGATGTGCGCGAAGCGCAAAAATGCCGCACCGGAGGGTGCGGCAAAAGCCTCCCGAAAAACGACTTTGTCGTTTTTCGGCAAAGGGCTTGCAACCTGCTGCGCGCAGAATTTGGCGCCT
>CAZPYW010000046.1:0-10960 GCA_964590095.1 uncultured Oscillospiraceae bacterium
TCAATGGCGTTCGGGTCATAGCGCTCCAGATAGTCCAGAAGCGCCGTGCCGCTGTCAAACAGACGATAGATTTCCAGGCAGGCCGCGCGGGCAAAGCCCTGTGCAACGGTGTTTCGCATCATCTGCTGCATCGGCTCATAATACCCGTTCGTGTTCAAAACGGCAATGGGCTTGTTGTGCCGTCCCAGCTGCTTGAGCGTCAGGATCTCAAAAAACTCCTCAAAGCTTCCAATGCCGCCCGCGGCCAGAATAAATGCGTCGGCCTGTTCCTCCATGATCTGTTTGCGCTCGCGCATGGTTTTGGTATAGATAAACTGCGTGCAGCCATCATATAAAATGCCGTCCACATTGAAAAAATCCGGTGCAACGCCAAGCACCGCGCCGCCGCCGTCGCGTACCCCGCGCGCTGCCGCGCCCATCACGCCCTGTGCGCCGCCGCCATAGACCAGACTGTGGCCGCGTCCGGCCAGCTCCTGTCCCAGCGCGTAAACATCTTGCAGATAGACCTTGTCCAGATCGTTGCTGGACGCACCATACAGGCAAATTCGCATTGTGTTCTCCTTTCCGCACTTGCCGTATCAGCCGAAATATCCGGCCTCCAGCAGCACCTGTAGACAAAAATCCGCTTCCTCATCCGAAAACAGCGCGCCGTGCTTTTTCGACACGACCAGCGCCTCGGGGGCAAGACGCAAAAGCCCCTTTTCCGCCAGCTCCTCAAAATTTTCGCTGGTCTGATGGCGGCGCAGCTGCTCTTTCAGCGCGGCAAGCGCGCCATGCTTCTGCGCAGCTGCCAAAAAGCGCTTTGGCTCGCGCAGCCCCTGCTCACGCTGCTGCCGGAGCGCAGCATCCAGCGCCCGCGCAAACTGCTCTTCCTGCGTCATGTTTCCGTCGCCTCCCATTGAAACTGTGCAAAAAAATCCGTGATCTGCCGCCCGATCGGGCATTCAGACGCATAAGCACAGTCTGCATAGTCACATTCCGCTTCCCGCTCGGTGCTGTCGGCTTCGCAGAAAACCAGACGCGGCGCGTCGAGCACGCGGCAATAGCCGCTGAACGCAGCTTCCATATTGTGGCCTCCTATGCCGCAATCCGCGGCGATTTGCGTATATTCTATCACAAAATGCCGCAGATTTCCACTGTGAACATCCCATGAATTTTGGCGTGCAGGGGTGATTTGTCTATTGCGAAATGTTCCGTGTTATGTTAAGATGCTTTATGATAATTGGACGTTTCTTTACGATTTGTTAACTTCTTCCACGGAGGGCTGCGCATGAAGGCGTTACAGCAGATCATTCGCGGCGTCATGCTGATCGGTCAGCTCGGCTTTTCCATCATCACGCCGCCGCTTGTGCTGGTGTGGCTGGCGCATCTGGCACAGACGCGTCTGGGCTGGGGCAGCTGGGTTATGATCGCCGCCATTCCGGTGGGGCTGGTCACGGCGTTTTGCAGCGCGTGGCGCACCGTCCGGCCGCTGCTTGCAGCAGACAGCCACGCGAAAAATCCGCAAAATACGGGCTTTAATGAGCATATTTAAGCACAGAAATGAGGCTTTTTGATGAAATTGCAGGCATCTATTCGGACAGAGCTGGCCTTTGTCGCCGCAGGACTTGCGGTGGCCGACGCGCTGATCTGTCTCATCGCCGCGCTGCTGCGCTGCTTTGACTACACGGTTGCACTTGGCGCCGTGTGGGGGAGCATCTTCGCGTGGTTCAGCATTTTCCTGCTGGCGCGGCACGTGCAGAAGGTTGCAGACTGCACCGATGAGGCCGCACAGAAGCAGGCGCAGCAGCGGATGCGCGTATCCTATTTTGGGCGCATGATGCTGATGGTCTTTGCGGTGGTGGTCGGCATTGTCGTTCCGTTCTTTAACTACATCGCCGCGCTCATCCCGTTTCTGGTTCCAAAGCCGGTGCTGATGCTCCGCCGCGCCATAGTCGCAAGGGCGGAGAAGCGAAAGGGGGAAAATTCCTGATGGAAGTGGATATCCATGGCGCTCCGGTATACTACACGATACCGATTCTGGGCGGCATCCCCATCACGGCCAGCATGGTCGTTTCCTGGGGTGTGATGCTGGTGCTGACGCTGCTTTGCATCTGGCTGACGCACGATCTCAAGGTCAAAAACATCTCAAAGCGACAGGCCATTGCGGAAAAAATCGTCATCACCGCGCAGAACTTTGTCCGCAGCAACATGGGTGAGGGCTGGATGCACATGGTGCCGTTTATTTCGGCCATTTTTGCCCTGTCGCTTGGCTCCAGCCTCTGCTCGCTGATCGGGCTCTGGGCGCCGACCGCCGATGTGTCGGTGCTGCTTGGCTGGGCGCTGATCGTCTTTCTTCTGATCACACGCACCAAGATCAAAACAAATGGTGTGCTCGGCTATCTCAAGGGCTTCTGCGACCCCATCTTCCTGATGGCGCCGTTCAATCTGCTGGGTGAGGTCTTCAAGCCCATCTCCATGTCGTTCCGACATTTTGGCAACGTCCTGTCGGGCATGGTCATCAGCTCGCTGGTCTATGCGGCGCTGATCTTTGCAAATCACGCGCTGTTCGGGCTGCTGCCGGGGCTGCTTGGTGATCTGCTGGGGAACATTCCGTTCCTGGCCGTCGGCGTTCCGGCGGTGCTTTCGCTCTACTTCGACTGGTTTTCCAGCGCGATGCAGGCATTTATATTCTGTATGCTGACGATGATCTTCATCCGTACAGCGGCAGAGTAACTGGATAAATGTATTCTAAACACAAACTACAGGAGGACAAATTATCATGGAACTTGCAAAGGCATTGATTCTCATGGGCTGCGCCATCGGCTCGGGTATCGCGATGATCTCCGGCTTCGGCCCCGGTATTGGTGAGGGCTACATCGCCGGTAAGGCGCTGGAGGCCATGGTTCGCCAGCCGGAAATGAAGGGCGATCTGACCACGACCATGTTCCTGGGCATCGCCTGCGCAGAAACGACCGGTATTTACGGCTTCGTCATTGGTCTGCTGCTGATCTTCGTCGCGCCCGGCCTGTTTGTCGGACTGCTGTAAGCGGCTGATTTCGCATGTTGAAAGGAGGACTGCCGGATGGATTTTCAGTCCCTCGTTGAGATCGCGCCCTGGACGACGATCGCCTCGATCTGTAATCTGCTGATCCAGATCGTGCTGTTCAAAAAATTCCTCTTCAAGCCCATTCAGAACATCCTTGCCAAGCGTCAGGCTGAGGTAGACGGCATCTATGACGAGGCCGAACAGGCGCGTCAGGCGGCCGACACGGCCAAAGCCGACTATGAGCAGCATCTTGCCGCTGCAAAGGATGAGGCCGAGGCCATCACCACGCGCGCGCTGCAAAACGCACGCGAGCAGAGTGAGGCACTTTTGCATGAGGCGCAGAGTGAGGCCGCCGCGATGAAAGCCAGAGCGGCCAGCGACATTGCGCTGGAAAAGAAGAAGGCCGCAAATGAGATGAAGGGTGAGCTGTCGGGTCTTGCCGTCACGCTTGCGTCCAAGGTGGTACGCAGAGAGATCGATGAGGCCGACCACGACAGGCTGATACAGGACTTTATCGACGAATTGGGTGACGCATCATGACGCGCACGGCCAGAACCTATGGCGGGGCGCTGTATGACCTTGCCCTGGAGGAACAGCTGACGCAGGCGCTTCTGGCACAGCTGGACGGCGTGTGCGCCGTGTTTGCCGGTGAGCCGGATTATCTGCGGCTGCTTTGTACGCCGTCGATTGCAAAGGATGTGTGCCGGACGCTTCTGGACGAGGCGTGGCAGGGGCGCGTACACCCGTATATCCTGAATTTTATGAAGCTGCTGTGCGACAACGGCACGCTGCGTGAGCTTTCCGGCTGCGCGCGTGAATTTCGCCGCCGGTATAACGCGGACAACGGCATTGTCGAGGTTCGCGCCGTCACGGCGGTCGAGCTGAAGCCCGCGCTGCGCGAAAAGCTGCAAAAGAAGCTGGAAGCCGTCACCGGCAAGCAGATCGAGCTGCACACGCGCGTGGACGCGGATGTCATCGGCGGTGTCCGGCTGGAGCTTGCCGGAGAGCAGCTGGATGACACGGTAGCCTGCCACCTGGCACAGGTGCAGAAGCTGCTGAAAAGCACAGCTGTTTAACTGAACTTAACCGAAAGCTGGTGAATGAATGGAACTCAGACCGGAAGAAATCTCAAAAATCATCCGTTCCCAAATCAAACACTATGAAACCAAGATCAACCAGTCCGAAACCGGCACGGTCATCCTGATCGGTGACGGCATCGCCCGCGCAGCGGGACTTGAGGCGTGCATGGTCAACGAGCTGGTCGAATTTTCAAACGGCGCATACGGCATGGCACAGAATCTGGAGGAAAACTCCGTTTCCATCGTCATGCTGGGCAGCGACGACGGTATCCGCGAGGGTGATACCGTCAGACGCACTGGCCGCGTCGTCTCCGTTCCGGTGGGCGAGGCGCTGATCGGCCGCGTGGTCGATGCGCTGGGTCAGCCCATTGATGCAAAGGGTCCCATCGACGCGGCACAGTATGCGCCGATCGAGTCCCCTGCCCCGGGCATTATTGCGCGCAAAAGCGTCACCGTTCCGCTGCAAACCGGTATCAAGGCCATCGACTCGATGATTCCCATCGGCCGCGGCCAGCGCGAGCTGATCATTGGCGACCGCCAGACCGGCAAGACCACGCTGGCGGTGGACACCATCCTGAACCAGAAGGGCAAGGATGTCATCTGCATCTATGTCGCCATCGGGCAGAAGCGCTCGACCGTGGCGCAGCTGGTCAATACCCTTACGCAGGGCGGTGCGATGGATTATACCATTGTTGTCTCCGCAACGGCATCTGAGCTTGCGCCGCTGCAATACATCGCGCCGTATTCCGGCTGTACCATGGGCGAATACTTCATGAAGCAGGGTAAGGACGTGCTGGTCATCTATGATGATCTCAGCAAGCACGCCGTCGCTTATCGCGCCCTCTCGCTGCTGATCCGCCGTCCGCCCGGACGTGAGGCCTACCCGGGCGACGTGTTCTATCTGCACTCGCGTCTGCTTGAGCGCGCAGCGCGGATGGCACCTGAATATGGCGGCGGCTCGCTGACTGCCCTGCCCATCATCGAAACGCAGGCAGGCGACGTGTCGGCCTATATCCCCACCAACGTCATTTCGATCACAGACGGACAGATCTTCCTTGAGACCGAGCTGTTCCACTCCGGCGTCATGCCGGCAGTCAACCCCGGCATTTCCGTTTCCCGTGTCGGCGGCAGCGCACAGATCAAGGCCATGAAGAAGGTCGCCGGCAGTCTGAAGCTCCTCTACTCGCAGTACCGTGAGCTGCAAAGCTTTGCACAGTTCGGCTCTGACCTTGACCGTGACACGCGTGAGCGTCTGGATCAGGGTGCGCGCATCGTTGAGGTGTTGAAGCAGGATAAGAACGCGCCCGTTGACGTGGCGCATCAGGTCTGCATCCTCTACGCTGTGACGAAGGGCTATCTGCACGACGTTGCCGTGCGTGACATCCGCGCGTTTGAGCGCGGGCTGTATCCGTATCTGGACAAAAACGCCTATGATGTGCTGAAAACCATCCGCGAAACCGGCGCGATGGACGAGGCCACCGAGCAGACGCTGAAGCAGGCACTGGATGCCTACTGCGCCGCGTTCGCGGCAGGCTGAGGGGAGGCGCGCACATGGCCGGCGTATCCATGAAGGATATCAAATCCCGCATCAAAAGCATGGAGTCCACGCGGCAGATCACCAGAGCCATGGAAATGGTCGCGGCGTCCAAGCTGCGCGGCGCGCAGGCGCGCGCGGTGGCCAGCAGACCCTACTTTGAAACGCTGTATGAGACGATGAACGACATCGCGGACTCGACCATGGACTTTGTCTCGCCGTACCTCAAAACGGGCAGCGGCAGACCGCTGTATATCGTTCTGGCCGGTGACCGCGGGCTTGCTGGCGGCTACAACGCGAACGTGCTGAAGCTGGCCTACAGCCAGATCGCGCAGTCGGACGCAGCTGTCCTGCCCATCGGGAAAAAGGCTGTGGACTATTTCCGCGCGCGCGGGGCAGACATCATCAGCGAAAGCTGCGCCGTGGCGGCCGAGCTTTCGGTCGGCGGCTGCTATTCCGTTGCAAAGCAGCTTTGCACGCGCTTCCTTGCGGGTGAGTTTTCACAGGTCATTCTGGTCTACACACACTTTGCCTCGCTTCTGGCGCAGACCCCCATCACACTGCCGCTGCTTCCGGTCAAGATGCCCGAGAGCGGAGCGGCAGGCACAAAAAAATACGTGCTGTATGAAACCGGCCCCATTGCCGTTTTTGACGCCATCGTGCCGGAGTATCTGGGCGGGCTGATCTATGGCGCGCTTTGCGAGTCCGTTGCCTCTGAGCAGGCAGCGCGCCGCATGGCCATGGATTCCGCCACGAAAAACGCCGGAGAAATGATCGACGCGCTGAGTCTGCAATATAACCGCGCCCGTCAGGGCGCGATCACGCAGGAGATCACCGAGATCGTTGCCGGCGCAGATTCCAACTGAAAGGAGTCACACCCATGAATCAAAACATCGGAACCGTGGTACAGGTCATCGGGCCTGTCCTGGACATCCGTTTCCCCGAGGGTCAGCTGCCCAAGCTGCTCAGCGCCATTGAGCTGACGCTGAACGGCAAAAAGCTGGTGGCCGAGGTCGCGCAGGAGATCGGTGACAACGTTGTCCGCTGCATTGCCATGAGCTCAACCGACGGCCTGACGCGCGGCGCAGAGGCCATCGACACCGGCGCACCCATCACCGTCCCCGTTGGCGAGGGCTGCCTTGGCCGTATCTTTAACCTGCTGGGCGAGCCGATCGACGATCAGCCCATGCCGGAAAACATTGCCGAGCGCTGGCCGATCCACCGCCCCGCGCCCAGCTATGATGAGCAGGAATCCACCACTGAAATTCTGGAGACCGGCATCAAGGTCGTCGATCTGATCTGCCCGTATGCCAAGGGCGGCAAGATCGGCCTCTTCGGCGGCGCCGGTGTCGGCAAGACCGTCCTGATTCAGGAGCTGATCTACAACATCGCAACCGAGCACAACGGCTACTCCGTCTTTACCGGCGTTGGCGAGCGCACGCGCGAGGGCAACGACCTGTATTACGAGATGAAGGAGTCCGGCGTTCTGGAGAAGACCGCGCTGGTCTATGGCCAGATGAACGAGCCGCCAGGAGCGCGTATGCGCGTTGGCCTTTCGGGTCTGACCATGGCCGAATACTTCCGCGACGTGGGACATCAGGACGTGCTGCTGTTTATCGACAACATCTTCCGCTTTACCCAGGCCGGCTCTGAGGTCTCGGCGCTGCTTGGCCGTATGCCGTCTGCCGTTGGCTATCAGCCGACGCTGGCAACCGAAATGGGCGCACTGCAAGAGCGCATCACCTCGACCAAGGACGGCTCAATCACGTCTGTGCAGGCCGTCTACGTTCCCGCGGACGATCTGACCGACCCCGCCCCCGCGACGACCTTTGCCCATCTGGACGCCACCACCGTCCTTGACCGCAGCATTGCATCGCTCGGCATCTACCCTGCCGTTGACCCGCTGGACTCGACCTCGCGCATTCTGACGCCCGAGATCGTGGGACAGGAGCATTACGACGTGGCACAGCGCGTCATGCACATGCTTCAGCGCTATAAAGAGCTTCAGGACATCATCGCCATCATGGGCATGGACGAGCTGAGTGAGGAGGACAAGCTGACCGTCAGCCGCGCGCGTAAGGTACAGCGCTTCCTGTCGCAGCCGTTCCACGTGGCCGAGCAGTTTACCGGCTACGCGGGCAAGTACGTCCCGCGCAAAGAGACCGTCCGTGGCTTCCGCGAGATCATTGAGGGCAAGCACGACGATATCCCCGAGTCGGCGTTCCTGTTTGCAGGTACGATCGATGAGGTCGTTGCCCGCGCAAAGGGTGAGCAGGTATGAGCAGCTTCCATCTGCAAATCGTCACGCCCGACGGCCTGTTCTATGACGGACAGGCGGAAAAGCTGGATGTACGCGCCGTCACCGGCGGCATTACCATCCTGCCGCGTCACGTCAACTATGTCACGCCCCTTGGCATGGGCGCGGCAACCGTGACCATCGACGGCAAGGATCGGCTTGCCGCCTGCATTGGCGGTCTGCTGTCGGTCAGCGGCAATGAGGTGCGGCTGATCGCCACCACCTTTGAGTGGGCTGCGGACATCGATCAGGCGCGCGCCCAGCGCGCGCTGGAGCGTGCGCAGGAGCAGCTGCGTGAACGCGAAAAGCTGAGCGAGGAGGAGCTGCGTCTTGCCGAGGCGAAGCTGCGCCGCGCACTTGTCCGGACGGGACTTGCCGGAAAATAAACGCTGACTGCCGCGGGCATTGCCCGCGGCAGAAATTTTTTGGCTCATTTTTTGACATTCCGGCCATATCGTGTTAGACTGATAGAAACAAGTATCAACAGGAGAGAGCTATGACACTGTTTTCCTATTATCTGCAATTTCTGACCGAGATCTGTGAGGGCACGCGCCCGCTCCCCGCCGGTATGACGCTGACACAGACGGATGAGATGCAGCGCGCCATTGAGCTGCAAACCCAGATTCAGTCCATGGGCATCCCCGCCTTTGTCCGCGCGTGCGCAGCAGAGGGCGGAATCGAAATTCCGGAGTCTGCATATGAGGGCTTTGACGAGCATGCGCTGCTGGATGCGCTCCAGTCGCTCCCGATGCAGAGCGGTGAGGCCGATGCGGCAGCTGACACTTCTGATGCTCCTGCCGAAGCGCCCGCAGACGACGCGCCCGCTGAGCCGGTGCGCAGTGAGATTCGGGATATTTATGAGGTTTTTCTGGACAGCGTCTGTCTGGACGATGCGCTGCTTTCCTATCTGATCGATCTTTTAAAGCGCGGCGCGCGGGATGAGTTTGAAACGCTTTCGCACGCAGCGGCACGGACGATTCTGGATATGGACGATTTTCTGGCGTGGCTTGGCAACAAAGAGCTGCTTGCGCCGGTTGAGGAACGCGCGTGCGTGCGCATCATGGACGGCTGCATGGAGCGTCTTTTGCATGAGGGAAAGCGTGAGCTGTTGGCCGCGCTCCTGAGCGGCGATGAGGCCACCTTCTGCGCCTTCCGCGCAGAGGCGCCCGAGCTGTGTCACCTCCCCGACGCAACCTACGCATGGTACTGTGAAAACTATCTTGACCACTATTACCCCGCGCGCTTCTTCATGCGCTGCGGCGGCGTCAATTTCCCAATCGCAGAGTAAGTAAACCGGACAGGAGGCAGAGTATGGATCCTATTTACGTAACTGGACACCGGAATCCGGACACCGATTCCATCGTTTCCGCCATCGCCTATGCGGCGCTGCGCAATGCGCTGGGCGACCGCGAGTTTGTCGCTGCACGCCTTGGCCACGTCAGCGACGAGACGAATCTGATCTTAAACCGCTTTGGCTTTGATGCGCCCATGCGCCTGCAAACCATGCGGACACAGGTCTGTGACCTGGACTATGACACACCGCCGGCACTCAGCCGCGCAGTCACGGTGGGGCGCGCGTGGGAGGCGCTGTACTCCAATCGCGGTGTGCCGTCGCTTCCCGTCACGACAGATGATGGCTGTCTGTACGGCATGGTCTCGCCCAAAGAGATCGCCGCCTATGACATGCGGACGCTGAATGACAGCTATGCCGACGGCATTCCGATGTTCAATCTGCTCAGCGTGCTGGACGGCAAGATTCTGAACGAGGCCGGTCATCTGGTTGACAGCGTCAGCGGCGAGGTCTGCATTGCCCTGCCGCAGAGCAACCCCAATCTGCTCTTCACGCGAAAAGAATCCATCGTCATCTGCGGCCAGCAGCCCGACATGGCGCGCCGCGCCATTGAGATGAACGTCTGTTGTCTGATCGTGTGTCAGGCCGAGCTGCCCGAGGAGCTGCGAAACGCGCAGACTGACACCTGCATCATTGCAACGCCGTATGATGCGTTCAAGGCCGCGCGGATGGTCTATCAGGCCATTCCCATCCGGCGCATCTGCCGGACAGATGACCTTGAGGCGTTCCATCTGACCGATTTTGTGGATGACGTAAAGGAAACCGTTTCCCGCAGCCGTCACCGCAGCTATCCCATTCTGGATGAGAATGAAAAGGTCGTGGGTACGCTCTCGCGCTTCCATCTGATCAAGCCAAAGCGCAAGCGCGTGGTTCTGGTCGACCACAACGAGGCCTCTCAGTCCGTCCCCGGGCTTGATCAGGCTGAAATTGTTGAGATCATCGACCACCACCGTCTGGCCGACATCCAGACGGGAAGCCCCATCTATTTCCGCAACGAGCCGGTCGGCTCGACCGCCACCATCATCGCCAGCATGTATCAGGAAAAGGGACTGATGCCGTCAGAAAAGCTGGCAGGACTGATCGCCTCTGCCATCGTGGCCGACACGGTCATGTTCAAGTCCCCCACCAGCACGCCGCACGATCACCGCATGGCCGAGCGAATGGCGCGTATCGCCAATCTGTCGCTTGATGAGCTGGGCAAGTTCATCTTCTCGGCCTCTACGTCGGATGACAAGACGGCGGACTCGCTGCTGTTCACAGACTTCAAGGATTTCCACATCGCCGGTCACGACTTTGGCGTCAGCCAGATCACGTGCGTGGACGCCGCGCATATGCTTGAGCGCAAGGATGAGTTCCTGACGCTGATGGCGCACACGATGGATGAGCACCAGTACAGCTTCATGATCCTGATGCTGACTGACGTGCTGATCGAGGGTACATACCTGTTGTATCTGGGCGATCAGGAGCTGATCCCGCAGGCCTTTGGCGTGCAGCTGAAGGAGCACAGCTGCTTCCTGCCGCACGTCGTCTCGCGTAAAAAGCAGATCATCCCGATGCTTTCGGCTCTCTGGGGCTGATGCGCATCCGGTGCTGCGCACCGGCACAGTGCCGCTCTCTGGCGTTTGCTTTTGAATGCGTGGCAAGCATGTGCTTTGTCAAATATGCGCTTTAA
>CAZPYW010000047.1:0-10577 GCA_964590095.1 uncultured Oscillospiraceae bacterium
GGAAAAGTATGGCTTTTTTTGAGAAAAAGCGCGGCGAGCAGCTCCCGCCGCCGCGCCACATCGCCATCATCATGGATGGAAACGGCCGCTGGGCGCAGAAGCGCGGTCTGCCGCGCACGGCGGGGCATGCCGCGGGAAGCGAGACATTCCGGCGCATTGCAACCTATTGTAAGAGCATCGGCGTGGAGCATCTGACGGTCTACGCGTTTTCAACGGAGAACTGGAAGCGTTCAGCCGATGAGGTCGCGGCGATCATGGCGCTGTTTGAAAAATATCTGCGCGAGGCCATCGACGAGATGGAGCGCGATCACATCCGGCTGAAAATTCTGGGCGATACGACGCGCATCTCGCCCGAGCTGCGTGCGCTTATCGCGCGGACGGATGAGATATCCACGCACTACACGGGCTTTCAGGCAAACGTCTGCATCAACTACGGCGGACGGGATGAGATCATCCGCGCGGCGCGCCGCTTTGCGGAGGACTGCGTGCGGGGCGAAAAAACGCCGGAGGAGCTGAGTGAGGCACTGTTCCCGACTTATCTTGACACGGCCGGTATCCCCGATCCGGAGCTGGTCATCCGGCCGTCCGGTGAGCTGCGGACGTCCAACTTCCTGCCCTGGCAGTCTGCCTACAGTGAGTATTACTTTACCGACGTGCTCTGGCCGGACTTTGATGAAGCTGAGCTGGACAGGGCAATTGCGGCATATCACCGGCGCGACCGCCGGTTTGGAGGCGTAAAGAAATGAAACAGAGACTTCTTGTTGCGGCAGTTGGCGTGCCGCTGCTGCTGGTGGTGCTGCTGGTTTTGCCGCCGGTTGCCACGATGGTGCTGGTCTGCGCCATTGCGGGCGTGGCCGCGTATGAGCTTTTGCACACAGCGGGAAAAAATATCCCGCCGGTTGTGTATGTGCTGACGATCGTGATGTCGGTGCTGACCGCCGTGTACCTTTCCGGCAGAGGCTGGTGGGCGTATGATACGGCGCTGCGCATCTATCTGGTGTGCGCGTTTTTGTACGCCATGACGCTGTTTTTTATCGCCGTACACACGCACGGACTGGAGTCTGCCATGCCGTTTGCCTCGGTTGCGGTGTGCTTTGTGGGCGCATTTGTGTTCCCCGCCATGTACAGCTGTGTTGCGCTGCTGCGCAGCATTTCGCCCGCGTTCGTGCTGATGCCGTTTGTCGTGGCATTCATCGGGGACAGCTTTTCCATGCTGGGCGGCATGGCCTTTGGCAAGCGGAAGTTTGCCCCGCGTGTCAGCCCCAATAAGACCTGGGCGGGCTTTCTGGCCGGCCCCGTCGGCAGCGGCCTTGGTATGGCGCTTTTGTGTCTGGTCTGCCGCTGGGCGTGGAGCATGGAGCTTCCCGTGTGGTATTTTGCGCTGGTCGGCGTGGTGGCCAATGTCTTTGGCCAGCTGGGCGACCTGTCGATGAGTCTGATCAAGCGCGAGGCCGGTATCAAGGACTACAGCCACATTTTCCTGACGCACGGCGGGATGCTTGACCGGTTTGACTCGACGATGTTCCTTTCGCCGGTCGTCTATGCCGCCGTTATGTGGATGGAGGCTGCGCTGTGACACGCTCGATCGCCATTCTTGGCTCGACCGGCTCGATTGGGCGGCAGACGCTGGACGTGGCCGAACGGCTGGGTCTGCGCGTGGCGGCGCTGACGGCGGCGCGAAATGTCGACCGCATGGAGGCGCAATGCCGCAGCTATCGGCCGGAGCTGGCTGTTTTGTATGAAAAACCGGCGGCGGAGGAATTAAAGCGCCGCCTTTCGGATATGAATATTACCGTACTGAGCGGGATGGAGGGGCTGCTTGCCGCCGCGCGGCTGGAAAGCGCCGACACGGTCGTCACAGCCGTGTCCGGCATGATCGGCCTGCGGCCGACGCTGGCCGCCATCGAGGCGGGCAAGCGCATTGCGCTTGCCAACAAAGAGACGCTGGTCTGTGCGGGTGAGCTGGTCATGGATGCGGCCGCGCGCTGCGGCGCGCAGATCATACCGGTCGATTCCGAGCATTCGGCCATTTTCCAGTGTCTGATGGGCAATCACGACCGCGGCGAGATCAGACGGCTGATCCTGACCTGCTCCGGCGGGCCGTTTTACGGCATGACGCCGGACGCGCTGCGCGCGGTCACGCGCGAGGACGCGCTGCGCCATCCAAACTGGAAAATGGGCGAGAAGATCACGATCGACTGCGCGACGCTGATGAACAAGGGACTTGAGATCATCGAGGCCATGCGCCTTTATGCCCTGCCGCCCGAGCAGGTGACGGCGGTCATTCACCGGCAGTCCATCGTCCACTCGCTGGTCGAATTTTGTGACGGCGCGGTGCTGGCGCAGCTGGGGACGCCCGACATGCGTCTGCCCATCAGTCTGGCCATGACGTATCCGCAGCGCGCAGAGAACCCCGCACCGCCGCTGGATCTGTTGACATGTCCGCCGCTGACGTTTGCGCAGCCGGATGAGACGGCGTTTCCCTGCCTGCGGCTTGCAAAGCAGGCTGCGCGGCAGGGCGGGACGGCGTGCGCCGTGCTGAACGGTGCGAATGAGGCCGCCGTCGGCCTGTTTTTACAGAGAAAGATCGGATTTTACGATATTTCCGACGGTGTGGCGGCAGCGCTGGACGCAGTGGCGCAACATGACAGGCCGGAGCTGGAGGACATTCTGGAAGCAGACCGGCTGGCAAGGGAACAGGTATTTGCGAGATTTGGGTGATAACGGATGTATATTCTCATTGCGATCTTGATTTTCGGCGTGCTGATCTTTGTGCATGAGCTGGGGCATTTTCTCACGGCCAAGGCACTGGATGTGCAGGTCAACGAGTTTTCCATCTGCATGGGCCCCGCCATTGTGAAGAAGCAGCGCGGCGAAACGCTTTATGCTCTGCGCTGCATTCCCATCGGCGGCTACTGCGCGATGGAGGGCGAGGACGAGGAAAGCGACAACCCGCGCGCCTTTACGGCAAAGGCGTGGTGGCGGCGGCTGATCATTCTGGCCGCCGGCTCTGTGATGAATTTTCTGACGGGACTGCTGGTGCTGGCGATTCTCTACTCCTCGGTTGCGGGCTTTTCCACGGCCAGAATTGACAGCTTTTTTGACGGCTGCCCGTACCAGGGCGAGGACGCGCTGCAGGTGGGCGATGAGCTGTACCGGATCGACGGCCGCCGCGTCTATATCTATTCGGATGTATCGACGCTTCTGGGGCGAAACCAGACGGGCGTATACGATCTGACCGTCCGGCGCGACGGAAAGCTGGTCGAGCTAACGGACTTTGAGATGGTGCCGGTTGCGTATGAGGTGGACGGCACGACACAGTATAAATACGGCTTCTATTTTGCAAGTGAGGAAAAAAGCGTCGGCGCGGTGCTGAAAAACACGTGGTACACGGCGCTGGACTTTGCGCGTCTGGTGTGGATGGGGCTTGAGGATCTGATCTCGGGCATGGTTTCGGTGGATGAGATGAGCGGACCGGTCGGTATCGTCTCAGTCATTGCCGAGACGGGCAACAGCTCTGCCACGGTGCGCGACGGCATTGCAAACGTCGCCTATCTGGGCGCGTTCATCGCGATCAACCTGGCGGTGATGAATCTGCTGCCGCTGCCTGCGCTTGACGGCGGGCGAATTTTCCTGCTGCTGGTCAATGCGGCGTTTACCGCCGTGACAAAGAAGAAAATTCCTGCGAAATTTGAGGGCTATATCCACGCGGCGGGCATGGTGCTCCTGCTGGGCTTCATGGCCTTCGTCACGTTTAAGGATATCTGGAAGCTGCTGAGATAGGAGCAATCAAGATGACAAGACAGATCAACGTGGGCGGTGTTCTGGTTGGAGGCGGCGCGCCGGTGTCCATCCAGTCGATGCTGAACACCCGCACCACCGATGTAGAGGGCTCGCTGCGCCAGCTTGCGGCGCTCAGGCGCGCGGGCTGTCAGATCGCGCGGCTGGCCGTGCCGGATATGGACGCGGCCAAAGGCTTTTGTGAGATCGCGGCGGCCTCGCCGCTGCCGCTGGTGGCCGATATTCACTTTGACTATCGTCTGGCCATTGCGGCCGCCGATGGCGGCGCGGCCAAGATCCGCATCAACCCCGGCAATATCGGCGGGGAGGAACGCGTCCGCGCCGTTGTGGACGTGTGTAAGGAGAAAAAAATCCCCATCCGCGTGGGCGTCAACGGCGGGAGCCTTGACCGGAAGCTGCTGGAAAAGTACGGCCGTCCAACGCCCGAGGCGCTGGTGGAAAGTGCGTTTTCCCATCTGGAGCTGCTGGAAAAGTACAGCTTTTATGACACCTGCGTTTCGATGAAGTCCAGCTCGGTGCCGCTGATGATGCAGGCGTATCAGCTGTTTCATGCGCAGTCTGACTATCCGCTGCACGTGGGCGTGACCGAGACGGGAACCGAGTACATGGGTACGGTCAAATCTGCCATGGGCATCGGCGGGCTTTTGTGCATGGGTATCGGTGACACGGTTCGCGTCTCGCTGACGGCTGACCCCGTGCGTGAGGTCTATGCCGCCAAGGCCATTTTGAAGGCGGCCGGCGTTCGAAAGGACGGTGTGAATATCGTCTCGTGTCCCACCTGCGGCCGGACGCGCATCGATCTGATCGGGCTGGCCGGACGTGTGGAGGAGGCACTTCGCGACTGCGACAAGCCCATCACCGTGGCGGTCATGGGCTGTGTGGTAAACGGCCCCGGCGAGGCGCGTGAGGCCGACATCGGCATTGCGGGCGGCGAGGACTGCGGCGTGCTGTTTGTGCATGGCGAGCGGAAAAAGACGCTGCCGTATGATCAGCTGCTTCCGGCGCTGCTGGATGAGATCGAGCGGCTGTAGAGAAAAAGCGAAATGAATGAGGAGCAAACATGAGCCAGCAGGTACGCTTTCGTGAGCTGTTTCCGGATGCGGCGCTGTTTGAGCAGCCGGAGCAGGCGCTTGGACAGATGTGCGTGGTACAGGCGGAAATTGACCGTCCGGCCAGAAGCATTCGGCTTGTGCTGACGAGCGAGGTTTACATAACTGAAAAAGAGCTGGAGCAGGCGCGCGTACAGCTGACCGAGCGGTATGGGCTGAAAAATCTGACGCTGGAGGTCAGCTTCCCGCCGCAAACGCTTGCGCAGATGGATTTTCACGATCTTGCGCGCGTGTTTACGCGCGCGTATTCGCCATCTGCGGCCATTCTGGCCGGTGCGCGGTGGGAGCTTGCGGACGAAACGCTCCGCGTACACCTACAGGCAAACGGCCGAGAAGAGCTTTTGCCGCACGTGGCAAAGGCTGAGCGCTATATCAGCGAGCACTTCGGTTTACATAAAACAATTGAGATCATTTCCGAGCACGCCTGTGACCGCAGCGCGCTGTTTGCCCAGACCGAGCAGATGCGCCGTGAGGCGATCAAACAGGCGCAGCTTGCGCCGCCGATGCAGCAGCAGCCGCCGCAGCGCGGCAGCGCTGCGCCGTCAGGTGCGGCGGCAAAGGCCGCGCCGCAGCCCGTCGGAGACCTGTTCTTTGGAAAGCCCTTCCATGGCGAGCGCATCCCGATTCGAGAGCTGAATCTGGACATGTTCCGCGCCGTGGTCGAGGGCAAGGTCTTTGCCGTGAGTCACCGTGAGCTCAAAAAGCGCAACGCGTGGGTCGTCTGCTTTGATGTGACGGACTACACCGGTTCGGTGCGCGTCAACCAGTTCATGGAGTCGGCCAAGGCAAAGCCGATTCTGGACAATGTTTCGGTGGGCATGTGGGTGCGCATCCAGGGCAAGATGACCTTTGACCGCTATGACAACGAGATGGTCATGCAGCCAAACTCCATCCAGAAAATCAAGGTTCCCATGCGCATGGACACGGCGCCGGAGAAGCGCGTTGAGCTGCATCTGCATACGACCATGTCCTCAATGGACGCGCTGACCGACACCGGCGCGGCAGTCAAGCAGGCCGCCGCATGGGGACACCGCGCCATTGCCATCACCGACCACGGCTGTGCGCAGTCGTTCCCCGACGCGATGAAGGCCGCCGGTAAGGCAAAGGTCGCCGGAACGGACGAGAATATTAAAATCCTTTACGGCTGTGAGGGCTACTATGTAAATGACGTGGATGACCGCATTGTTGTCCACGGCGAGGGCGACATGCCCTTTGACGGCGAGTACGTGGCGTTTGATCTGGAAACGACCGGCCTTTCGGCGCAGCATGACGTGATCATTGAGATCGGTGCTGTGCGGATGCGCGGAAATGACGTACTCGACACCTTCCAGACCTTTGTTGCGCCGCACCGCCAGCTGACGCCGAAGATCATCGATCTGACCGGCATTACGGATGACATGCTGGCCGGCGCGCCGGAGCTGGCGCAGGTGCTGCCGGAGTTTCTGGACTTTGTCGGCGGCAGACCGCTCTGCGCGCACAACGCCGACTTTGACATCGGCTTTGTCACCGCCGCGTGTGAGCGGCTGGGGATCGATTTTGCGCCGACGTATCTGGATACGCTGATTCTGGCGCAGAATCTGATGCCGGAGCTTGGAAAGTACAAGCTGAATATCGTGGCAGACGCGCTGAGTCTGCCGGACTTTAACCACCACCGCGCCTCGGATGATGCGATCACCTGCGGCTATATGCTGACGCGCTTTTTTGACCGGCTGCGTGAGCGGGGACTCGAGCGTATCTCACAGATCAATGAGGATATGCTTTCGCTGCGTTCGGGCGGCAGGATTCTGGACAGACGCGCACGGCATATTATCGTATTTGCGAAAAACTCCGTCGGTCTGCGTAATCTGTACCGGCTGATCTCGTACGGCAACCTGAAATACTTTAAGCGCTATCCCATCATGCCCAAGTCTGAGCTGCTGCAATGGCGCGAGGGCTTGATCATCGGCTCGGCCTGTGAGGCGGGCGAGCTGTTTCAGGCGGTCATTGCGCACAAGAGCCACTCAGAGCTCAGACGCATCGCGTCGTTTTATGATTTTCTTGAGGTGCAGCCGCTCTGCAACAACATGTTCATGCTGGAAAAGGAAATGGCCGAGAGCGAGGAGGAGCTGCGCAGCTTCAACCGCACCATCGTTGCGCTGGGCGAGGAGCTTGGCAAGCCGGTCGTTGCGACGGGCGACGTGCATTTCCTGAACCCCGAGGATGAGATCTACCGCCATATCCTGCTTGCCACCAAGCAGATGCCTGATGCAGACCGCTCGCTTCCGCTGTATTTTAAGACAACGGATGAGATGCTGCGCGAGTTTTCCTATCTGGGGGAGGAAAAGGCGTATGAGATCGTGGTCAAAAACCCCAACATGATCGTGGACTGGTGCGAGACGCTGCGGCCGGTGCCGCACAACCTGTTCGCGCCGAAGATCGAAAACTCGGTGGAAGACCTCAAAGAGCTGGTCTACGGAAAAATGCACCGGCTCTATGGCGAAAACCCGCCTGAGCTGATTCAAAAGCGTGTTGATACCGAGATGAACGACATCATCTCGTGTCACTATGACGTGATCTACATGTCTGCACAGAAGCTGGTGCAAAATTCGCTGGAAAACGGCTATCTGGTTGGCTCGCGTGGTTCGGTCGGCTCGTCCATTGTGGCGTTCATGTCCGGCATTACCGAGGTCAATTCGTTCCCGCCGCACTATCGCTGCCCCGCGTGCCACTATACCAGCTTTGACGTGCCGGAGGACTGCGCCTGCGGCGCCGATCTGCCGGATGCGGTGTGCCCCAAATGCGGTGCGCAGCTGGACAAGGATGGCTTTAACATTCCGTTTGAGACGTTCCTTGGCTTTGGCGGCGACAAGGTGCCCGATATCGACCTGAATTTCTCGGGCGAGTATCAGGCGCGCGCGCACGCCTACTGCGTGGAGATGTTCGGCAAGACACACGTCTTCCGCGCCGGCACCATCGGTACGGTGGCAGAAAAAACGGCGTATGGCTATGCGAAAAAATACCTGGCCGAGCGCGAGATGACCGTCAGCAAGGCAGAGGAAAACCGTCTGGCTGCGGGCTGTGTGGGCATCAAGCGCACCACCGGCCAGCATCCCGGGGGACTTGTCGTCATTCCGCAGGAAAATGAGATCTGGGACTTCTGCCCCGTGCAGCATCCGGCGGACGATAAGGATTCAGAGTGGATTACAACACATTTTGAATACCACTCGATGGAGGAAAATCTGCTCAAGCTGGACATGCTGGGGCATGATGACCCCACGATGATCCGCATGCTTGAGGATTTGACCGGCGTGGATGCAAAGCAGATTCCGCTGGACGACAAGGACACCATGTCCATCTTTACCTCAAGCAAGGTGCTGGGCTTTGAAAACGACCCCATTCTGGGGCCGGTCGGCTCATGCGCCATCCCCGAGTTTGGCACGGGCTTTACGCGCGGCATGCTGCAGGAGACGCAGCCGACAAAATTTGATACGCTCATCCGGCTTTCGGGCTTTTCCCACGGCACCGACGTGTGGCTGGGCAATGCGCGCGATCTGATCTTGTCCAAGACGGCAACGGTCGGACAGGCCATCGGCTGCCGCGACGATATTATGCTGTATCTGATCAAGTGCGGAATGCCGGAAAAACGCTCATTCAAGATCATGGAATCCGTCCGTAAGGGCAGGGGACTGCCCGATGGCGCGGAGGAGGAGATGAAGGCGGCGGGAGTGCCGGACTGGTACATCGGCTCATGCAAAAAGATCAAATACCTGTTCCCCAAGGCGCATGCGACGGCCTATGTCATGATGGCCTTCCGGATCGCATGGTTCAAGGTGCATGAGCCGCTGGCGTTTTACGCCGCGTATTTCTACCGCCGCAGCCAGAAGGACGGCTTTGACGCCGCCATGATGTGCCACGGCATCGAAACGGTCAAGGAAAAGCTGGAGGAGATCAAGAACAAGGAGGACGCGACGGCCAAGGACGACGACCTGTTCACCACGCTTGAGGTCTGCTATGAGTTTTATCTGCGCGGCTTCTCCTTTGCACCGATCGACCTGTACAAGTCGCACGCGACCAGGTTTTTGATCGAGGACGGCAGACTGCTGCCGCCGTTTGTGGCGGTCTCGGGTCTTGGCGAAACGGCCGCATGGGATATCATGGAGGGACGAGAGGGCAAGAGCTTTATTTCGATCGAGGAATTCTCGGCCGCCTGTCCCAAGGTTTCAAAGACGCACATCGAAGATCTGAAGGCGGCAGGCGCATTCGGCAGTATGCCGGAGACAAGCCAGATCACACTGTTCTGAGAAAAACGCGCTGCCCATGTATGATGGGCATCGCGGGTTTCGGATAGATCCACACAAAAGCAACAGACACAGAGAGGAGTACCTATTATGGAAAAAACAATGCTGCAGCAGGTCATGACTGCCCCGGGCGAGATCTGCTTCCAAACCGTTCCCGTTCCGCAGCCGAAGCGCGGGGAAGTGCTGATTCGCATGGAGATGATCGGCATCTGCGGCAGTGATATTCACGTCTATCACGGCAAGCACCCGTTTACAAAGTATCCCGTTACACAGGGACATGAGGTTTCCGGCGAGATCGTCGCGCTGGGCGAGGATGTTTCCGGCTTCACCGTGGGACAGAAGGTCACGGTTGAACCGCAGATCTTCTGCGGCGAATGCTATCCCTGCACGCATGGCAAGTACAATCTCTGTGAAGAGCTGAAAGTCATGGGCTTCCAGTCCACCGGCATGGCCTCCGGCTGGTTCGCAGTGGATGCGTCCAAGGTCACGCCGCTTCCGGCGGCAATGTCCTTTGCACAGGGCGCCATGATCGAGCCGCTGGCTGTCGCGGTTCACGCCGTGCGCCGCTTTGGCGACATCGCAGGCAAGAAGGTGGCAGTTCTGGGCGCAGGCCCGATCGGCAATCTGGTTGCGCAGACGGCCAGGGGCATGGGCGCAGAAAAGGTCATGGTGACGGACGTTTCCGACTATCGTCTGGCGCTGGCAAAAAAATGCGGCGCGGACGCCGTTTACAACACGCGTGAGCGGGACTTTGGCGAGGCGCTGGTCGAGTGCTTTGGCCGCGACAAGGCGGACGTGATCTATGACTGCGCGGGAAACAACATCACCATCAACCAGGCCATCCGCTCGGCGCGCAAGGGCAGCACGATCATTCTGGTGGCAGTTTTTGCGGACATGGCACAGGCTGACCTGGCGGTTTTGAATGACCATGAGCTGGATCTCAACACGACCATGATGTACCGGCATGAGGACTATGTAAAGGCAATCGAGCTGGTCGAGGCGGGTCAGGTCGCGCTGGAGCCGCTGATGAGCAAGGTCTTCCCGTTTACACAGTATAAGCAGGCGTATGAATTTATCGACGCCAACCGCGAGACGACCATGAAGGTTCTGGTCAACGTGCAGGACGTGGAATGATACAAGCGGAATAATACAGGCTGAATGATACAAATCGTGCGGCGCGGGAAATCCGCGCCGCACAAAGCCCTCACGGCGGCGGCATACAGCCCGAACATGCCGCGACATGCGGTAACATGCGCACACGGCGCGCGCAAAACGCGTTTGTGAGAAGTTGTGTATTTTTGGGTTGATTTTTTGCCGGAGGGATGGTATACTAATTGGCACGGAGGCTTAGCTCAGCTGGTTAGAGCGCCTGCTTCACACGCAGGAGGTC
>CAZPYW010000048.1:0-9056 GCA_964590095.1 uncultured Oscillospiraceae bacterium
AGCGGCTGGATGACCTTCTTGTGGATATAGCCCAGCATGACAAGGCAGATCAGCACACAGAAGACCTCGGCAATGGGGAATGCGTACCAGACAGCGTCCAGCCCGAACAGATGCGCAAGGATATAGGCCGACGGGAGCAGAACGATCAGCTGGCGCGCAAAGGACATCAGCATACTGAAGAAGCCGTTTCCAAGCGCCTGGAACATGGACGAGCAGGCAATGCTGAAGCCGGCGAAGATGAAGCACAGGCTGATCGTGCGCAGTGCAGGGACGCCGATAAGCAGCATCTGTTCAGACGCGTCAAACAGCTGCAGCAGCAGCTCGGGCACAAGCTGGAAGACAGCCAGACCCACCAGCATGATGATCGTTGCGTATATGACGCTGTAGCGGATGGCCTGCTTGATACGATCCGGCTTTCTCGCGCCAAAGTTATATGAGATGATCGGCACCATGCCGTTGTTCAGACCAAAGACCGGCATGAAGACGAAGCTCTGAAGCTTAAAGTAGACGCCGAAAACGGCCGCTGCGGTCGAGCCGCCATTCTGGAACGAGAACAGAATACGGTTCATGCAGTATGTCATGACGGAGCCGATCGAGCTCATGATCGCAGAGGGAATGCCAATGCGCAGAATTTCTCCGCAGATACGGAGATTCGGACGGAATGTGCGCAGCTTGAGCGCAATCTCGTGGTTGCGGCGCTGGTTCAGGATGATCGCGGCAATCGCGCCGAAGCACTGACCGATAACGGTTGCAGCGGCTGCACCGGTCACACCGGTTGCCGGAATCCCGAGCAGGGGAACGCCAAAGATGAGGATCGGGTCGAGAATGATATTCGTCACCGCACCGATCAGCTGCGAGAGCATGGACAGCGTTGTACGGCCGGTGGATTGCAGCAGACGCTCAAAGATGACCTGCGTGAACATCCCGAACGAGCAGATGCAGCAAACGCTGAGATATTCCTTACCCATGCGCGTGATCTCGGGGTCGGTCGTCTGACTCTGGAAAAACACATCCAGAAAGAAAATGCCGACCAGCAGGAAGATCACATAGCAGATCGCCTCAATAAAGATGCCCTGTTCGGCAATGCGGCTGGCGCGCGCGGCGTCGCCCTCGCCAAGACTTTTTGAGAGCAGTGCATTTACGCCGACGGCGATGCCGACGCCCATGGCGATCATCAGATTCTGAATGGGAAATGAGATGGAAACGGCAGTCAGCGCCGCTTCACTCAGCTGCGCGACAAAAATGCTGTCCACCACGTTGTACAGCGCCTGTACCAGCATCGACACCATCATCGGCAGCGACATGGAAAGCAGAAGCTTTCCGACCGGCATGACGCCCATCTTGTTTTCGTTGACTGTTTCGTGCATAGAACCAATTCCTTTTACCTTTGTATTTGCCCACATGTTTATACAATATATATAGTATATTGTCAACCTCAGCGGCGCGAATTCTGCTGTAAAAATGAGAAAAAGCACGTATTTTGAAGAAATTAACATTGAGAACTCCGTGCGATTATGATAAGATACGACAGATCGACAAGTCAAAAAGAAGAAAATGAGGAATACATTATGATGAACAAACGACTGAACATACTCATCGCAAACGACGATGGCATCCACGCCGACGGTCTTGCACGGCTTGCTGCGGCTGCGCTGGAATTTGCAGACGTGTGGGTCTGCGCGCCGGCAGGGCAGTGCAGCGGCATGTCCAGCAAGCTCACCATTGACGAAACGCAGGATATGCTTGTTCGCTGCCACAGAGATTATCCGGTTGCCGTCTCCGGCGCATGGAGCGTGGAGGGGACACCGGCCGACTGCGTCAAGGTCGCGCTGAAAAAGCTGCTGCCGGTCAAGCCGGATTTTGTCTTCTCCGGCATCAACGACGGTATGAACGCCGGTGTGGACGTGGTCTATTCCGGAACGATCGGCGCGGCGACTGAGGGCGTACTGAGCGGTATTCCGGCGGCTGCGTTCTCTGCACGCGATGGGAAGAACTATGAGGTGTGCGAGCATTATCTGCGCCAGATCATCCAGGAGATCCTTTCCGCAGAGCAGAAGGCCGGTACGATCTGGAACGTCAATTTCCCGACGTGTCCGCTCGCGGCGTGCAAAGGTCTGCTGCGCGCGCGCACGCTGGAGCCGCAGTCCTATTACGAGAATGACTATCTGATTTCGCGTCAGGAGGGCGATATTCTCTATGTCAGACCCCATGCAACCGTGCTGAAAGCCGAGCAGACGCAGCAGGGAAGCGATCTGAACGCGGTTTTGAACCATTATGTGTCAATCAGCCGCGTCACCGTTAGCGCTTTTGCATAAATATTCTGTTAATTCGTCGCTTTAGTGCAGTAGAATGTGACGCATTTGCACAAAATTTAGGGAAAGCACTTGCATTACGAAACAAGATATAGTACAATTGCACTTGCACGTATTAAGCTGATTGTCCGTGTATCATGGACAGTCAAAACCATTTCGGAGAGCATCCGAAAACAACATCATCATGGAGGAAAAACAGATGAAAAAGATCATTGCAATGCTTCTCGTCGTTGTGATGGCACTTGGCCTGTGCGCATGCGCTGCCAAGACCGAAACCCCCGCAGAAGAGCCTGCAACCGAAACCCCTGCTGTTGAGACTCCCGCAGCGGAAGAGCCCGCTGAGGAAGAGCCCGCCGAGGAAGAACCCGCTTCCGAGAATCAGCATTTTGAAAAGCTGACGCTCGAGTTCGTTCCCTCCAAGGACGCCGACGTCATCATCGCCAGCACCAAGAACCTGCCCGACCTGCTGAAGGCTGAGCTGTCCAAGCTGGGCGTTGACATTGACGAGATCGACATCACTGTCGGCACCAACTATGACGCTACCGGTGAGGCCATGGCTGCCGGTGCTATCGACCTGGGCTGGCTGCCCGGCGGCACCTACGCTCTGTACTCTGACGATACCGATGTTATCCTGACCGCTACCCGCGCTGGTCTGTCCAATGACTCCGAGACCCCCGCTGACTGGAACGGCGACGAGAACGCCACCACCCAGACTGACAAGCAGGTCACCTACTACCGCGCTCTGATCTACGCTACTCCTTCTGCTTACGGCAAGGAGCTGGCCGCTAAGGCTAACGCCGGCGAGACCATCACCTGGGAAGACCTCGACAAGGCTACCTGGGCTGTCCAGAAGACCTCCTCTTCCGCTGGTTACATCTATCCGTCCCTGTGGCTGATGGAAAACTACGACGGCAGAACCATCGCTGACCTGTCCAACGTCATGCCCGTTGACTCCGGCTACGGCACCGTGTTCTCCTACGCTGCTGCTGAGTCCGTTGACGTCATCGTCTGCTACGCTGACGGCCGTGTTGACTATGCACCGTGCTGGACGCTGCCCACCGATCAGCAGGACGAGAGCGGCAAGCAGGGTATGGGCCGCCCCGAATCCGTCTGGAACGAGCTGTGCGTTATCGGCGTTACCGAGGGTATCTACAACGACACCGTTGCGATCTCCAAGGAAAGCCCCTACTACACGCCTGAGATGGTTGCCATTCTGCAGGACGCTCTGATCAACGTCATCTCCACCGAGGAAGGCAGAGAGTGCTTCGGCGCTTACAGCCACACCGGCTAGGCGAAGGCTGTTGACTCCGACTCCGACGGCGCCCGTGCTGCTCTGGCACTGGTTTCCGGCTGATTGTCAAGCCACACGTAAATTGAATAAGCGCCCTGCGGATGCAGGGCGCTTTTCAAAATATTCCGAAATTTCATACAAAATCTCAGAAAGAAAAGAGTCACGGCATGATTGAATTCAAAAATGTGTATAAGACTTATCCAAACGGCTTCACGGCGCTGAAGAATATCAACCTGCAGATCGAGCAGGGTGAATTTGTCGCGATCATCGGTCTTTCCGGCGCGGGCAAGTCCACCATCCTGCGCTGCATCAACCGTATGCACGATATCAGCAAGGGTTCTCTGACTGTTGATGGTGTCGAGGTTGATACGCTCCACGGCAAAGAGCTTCGCCGTTACCGCAGAAAGGTCGGCATGATCTTCCAGAGCTTCAATCTGGTCTCGCGCAGCACTGCCATTAAAAACGTGCTGACCGCTGATGTTCCGGATATGCCCTTCTTCCGCGTGCTGCTTGGAATTTTCAAGAAGGAACAGAAGATGCGCGCGCTTGAGAGCCTGGACAAGATAGGCATTTTGGATAAGGCCTATACCCGCTGTGACCAGCTTTCCGGCGGCCAGCAGCAGCGTGTTGCGCTGGCGCGCACGCTGAACCAGAATCCCAAGATCATTCTGGCTGACGAGCCGGTCGCATCGCTCGACCCCATCACGGCCAAGCAGGTCATGCAGGACTTTGTCCGCATCAATAAGGATTACAACATCTCCATTCTGCTCAACATCCACCATGTTGACCTGGCGCTCAAATACTGCGACCGCGTTGTCGGTATCCGCGCCGGTGAGATCGTCTTTGACGGCCCTGCCAGCACCATCACGCAGGAACAGATCGATGAGGTCTACAATGGCGCCAAGGCTCCCACCATGGGTGAGGGCGAGGGCGAGCTTCCCAGCGCACGGAAAGCAGAGGTCTGAGTATGGAGAACAACAACACCACTGGCCTGATCAAGCTGACGCTGTATGACCGCATTTTCCGGCCGCAGACGATCACGCTTGCAAACGGCCATACGGTCATCCGGCGCAGAAGCCGCCTGCCGCTGATCCTTGTGATTCTGGTGGCGGCGATCTGGCTGTCGCTGGAGATGACCGGTTTTGAGCTGAGCGTCATTTTCAAAAAGTTCTCGAAGCTGCTCGACCTGTTGGAGAAGATCTTCCAGCCCGACTGGACATTCTTCCCCAAGGTTATCTCGCCGCTGATCGACACCATCAAGATGTCGATTCTCGGCACGGTCATCGGCTGTGCACTGGCACTTCCGTTTGCCATTCTGTCTTCCAGCAACATCAACAAGAGCGTTCCCGTGGTCTGGATCATTCGCTTTATTCTTGGCCTGATCCGCACGCTGCCCACGCTGATCATTGCGCTGGTCTGCGCGCTGATCTTCTCGCTGGGTACGTTCTCCGGCACGATTGCCATCACCATCTTTACCTGGGGCATCGTGACGAAGATGCTGTTTGAAAGCATTGAGACCATCGACATGGGTCCGTTTGAGGCAATGGAGGCGCTGGGCGCCAACAAGTTCCAGGCATTCTGGTCGGCCTGCGTGCCGCAGATCCTGCCGGTCTACCTCAGCCACAGCCTTTACTGCTTTGAGATGAACATCCGCGCCTCTGCCATCCTCGGCTATGTCGGCGCGGGCGGCCTTGGCATCGTCATCAACGAGCGCATTGGCTGGCGTGATTACAACAGCCTTGGCACCGTGCTGCTTTCGTTGTTCGTCGTCGTTGTGGCGATTGATTTCTTCAGCGCATACCTGCGCAAGAAGCTGAGCTGAAAGGAGCGCTGAAATGGAAAAGAAAGATAAAATCGCCATCCTTGAGCAGACGCTCGACCGTAAGCTCACCACGCTTGAGATGTACCAGATGCGCCCGCGCAAGTGGGTGCTCTACACCGTGATCGTTCTGATCATTGCTGTCCTGATCAGCTGGTCGGCACACGATATTCACTTTACCGGCCTGACCGTCACCGGCTCTGAGGTCGCAAAGGGTATTGTCCACGGTATTTTCAGCCCTGATCTGGATCTGATGTTTGGCATGGGCGACTCGGATGTGCCGTATCTGCTGCTGCAAACCATTGCAATTGCTGTTTTGGGCACGCTGTTCGGTGCCATTCTGGCAATTCCGTTCGCATTTTTGGCATCGTTCAACATCATGCCGAAGCCCGTTGCATACGTTGTCCGTATCCTGATCCTGATGATCCGTACCATTCCGTCCATTGTCTGGGCACTGATGTGGATCCGCGTGACAGGCCCCGGCGCAGCGTGCGGCGTTATTACGCAGTCGATCTGCTCCATCGGCATGATCTCCAAAATGTACATTACCGCAATTGAGGATCTGGATACCCACATCCTTGAAAGCCTTGACGCGATGGGCTGCACGCCGTTCCAGAAGATCCGCTACGGCGTTCTGCCGCAGCTGACGGCCAGCTTCATCTCCACCACCATCTATCGCTTTGACGTCAACCTGAAGGATGCGACCACCCTTGGTATCGTCGGCGCAGGCGGCATTGGCGCTTCGCTGGTGCAGTGCCTCAACAGCCGCCGCTGGGCCATGGTCGGCTCGTTCATCTGGGGTCTGATGCTGCTCGTTCTGATCATTGAGCTTTTCTCGACCAGAATTCGCAGAAAGCTTGCACACGGTGAATGATTGATCTACGGAGGCGCTTCGGCGCCTCCGAATCAGCCTCTGGCCGGATTTCTCCTTGTATATGGACGAAATTCCGGCGCAGAAATTGTAGATAATATGAAAAAAACACTTCAAATCTATTATACAAGCGACGTTCACGGCAGCTTTTCTCCCACCGATTACGCCACCGGCGCGCAGACGGCGCCAAGTCTTGCCGCCTGCATGGCGCAGTTCCAAAAGGACGGCAACACGCTGGTGATCGATGGCGGCGATACGCTGCAGGGAAGCCCGTTTACCTACTGGCTCTACCACCAGAAGCAGGGCGGGGCGTGTGTTCCGGCGCAGATGCTGAATCTGGGCGGATATGATTTTATTACGCTTGGAAACCATGATTTTGACTATGGCAGGGGAGAGCTTGAACGCTTCCTTTCTGAGCTTGATGCGCAGTGCCTCTGCGCAAACGTCGAGGGCATTCGCGGCGTCCGGAAAACTGCCGTTGTCACCCTGGAAAACGGGCTGCGCGTCGGTCTGACCGGCGTGACGACCGCCTATGTGACGAACTGGGAAAAGCCCGAAACAATGGCCGGTATCCGCGTCACTGACGCCTTCGGCGCGGCATGGAGTGCGCTGGGCGAGCTTCGCAGACAGCGCGTGGATGTGACCGTCTGCATCTATCACGGCGGCTTTGAGATCGACCCGAAAACCGGAGGACGTCTGTCACAGACCGATGAAAATCAGGGCTGGCGGATGTGTCAGGAGCTGGGCTTTGATGTCCTTTTGACGGCGCACCAGCATATGGCGGCAGAAAATCTCTGCATCAGCGGTACATATGCCTGTCAGCCGCCGGACAAGGCGCGCGCCTATGCGCACCTTACCGTTACGTGTGAGGGCGGCCATGTTCAGGCAAGCTCCAGATTGCTTCCCTCCGGCACCGAGCCGCTTCCTGCGGCAATCGCGCTGCTCGCGCCGCATGAGGATGAGCTTGCTGCATGGCTGGATACGCCCGTTGGGGTGCTGGATGTGCCGATTACTGTGGATGACCCGCTGGCACAGGCGCGTGACGGCTCGCTTTTGAGCAATTTCACAAATCAGGTACAGCTGGCGTTTTCCGGCGCGGATATCTCGGCGGCCGGTCTGGCTGGCGGCGGCCGCGGCCTGCCGCAGGCGCTCACCATCCGTGACATTGTCTCCGTTTACGCGTTTCCCAATACGCTGAAGACCATCCGCGTCCGGCGTGCACAGCTGAAAGCCGCGCTTGAGCGCAGCATGTCGTACTTTTCCCTTGCGGATGACGGCACGATCGTCAGCAATCCCGATTTCCACAAGCCCATTGTCCAGCATTTTAACTATGACTCGATTTTTGGTCTGGATGTGGATGCTGATCTGCGCCAGCCCATCGGCTCGCGTGTGACGGCCATCCGGTATCAGGGACAGGAGCTGGATGAGGAGCGAGAGCTTCTGCTCTGTCTCAACAGCTACCGCGCCTCGGGCGCGGGCGGATATCCGGCCTATGCCGACTGTCCGCTTGTCAGCGAGGTTCCGGTTGAGCTGTCCGAGCTTGTCATGCAGTACGTCCAGAACAACAAAAGCATCACGGTCGATCAGACCAGATGGCTGCACATCCTGCAAAATACATGAAATACGCCGCAATGCGGCACAGGAGGATACTATGAAAAATAACGTCTTTCAGGTCGTTCTGCTTCAGGCGCTGCCGGCATCCGGCAAGTCTGAGGTGCGCAACTTTATGGCGAATATTGAGCCTGAGCGCCTGCAAAATGAATTCCACATCGGTGAAAATCTCCAGCTGGACGATTTCCCCTACGTTCACATCGTGCATCGCATCGACAGTGAGCTTGACGCAATGGGTCAGAAGCGCCTGTTCTCTGACCGCGAGATGCCGTTCTATGACGGCCGCGAGTGGGGCATGCTGATCGAGCTTCTGAACGAGGACTATCAGGATCTGATGAACCGTAACGTCATCAAGACCGATTCCGCTGCAAAACTGCTGTTTGACCGCATCGACCGCGCAAGTCAGGTTGCCGGTATGCTGCCGCGTCTTGGTATGCTGCCGCACGACGTGCGTGAGAAGCTCGCCGCCATCATGGAGGCTGAGGCACGCCAGATGCTGGATGAGAAGCATGCGGCTTACCCCGAAAGCTTTGAAAACAAGACCATCATCATTGAGTGCGCGCGCGGTGGACCGGATGGCTCTGCCATGCCGCTGACCGGAACGTGCGGATATCAGTACTCGCTGCCGATGTTCTGCCCCGAGATTCTGGAAAACGCCGTTATCCTGTACATCTGGGTCTCTCCCGAGGAATCGCGCCGCAAGAATGCCGACCGCGCTGACCCCAACGACCCGGGCTCCAACCTCCATCACGGTGTGCCGCTGTCTGTCATGCTGGGTGACTATGGCTGTGACGATATGGAATATCTGGTCCAGCACAGTGAGGTCAAGGATACCGTCACCGTCAATGCCCACGGCAAGACGTATCATGTGCCCATCGGCGTGTTTGATAACCGCGTGGATAAGACCTCGTTCCTGCGCGCCGAGCCGAAGGACTGGGACGCGGAGAAGGTCGAAACCGTCACCGCAGCCATCCGTCAGGCAACTGACGCCATGTACCGCAACTATCAGGGATAAAGAATAAAAGATTGACCGCTGCCGGATTGTCCGGCAGCGGTTTTCTGATTTTAACGCCGCCGGAACAGCGTGTTCCGGCGGCGTTTCTCACGGCTCAGTTTCCTTCCAGTGTTTCAGCGTTGGCAGCAGCTGACGCA